>JAUXSJ010000130.1 GCA_030679615.1 Parachlamydiaceae bacterium
TCGGGCGGCTGCAAAATTAGGATTAAAAACACGTTTTGTTGAACGTGTAGAACAAGTTTGAGGAATAATGATTAAAGCCAAAGAATTAAGAGACCAAAGCTTAGATGAACTACAATTGGTCTATGACGAAACTTGTAAAAAGTTATTTCAATTGAAGTGCAAAAGACGTGAAAAAAAACTTGAGCATCAAAGTGGAATAAAAGATGCCAGAAAAGAAATTGCGCGTTTGCTGACAGTCATGAATGAAAAACGTCATCAAGACAAAAAACAATCGCGTTAGAGGATTAACATGGAAAAAGAATCAAGATCAAATCGCAAAGTCCAGAATGGTATCGTTGTTTCTAATAAGATGCAAAAAACTGTTGTGGTCAAAGTAAATCGTACAATTCGTCATCCATTGTATGGAAAAATCGTGACGCGTAGCAAAAAGTATTATGCTCATCACGACACACCATTACAAATTGGTGATGAAGTGAAAATCATAGAAACAAGACCCCTATCTAAATTAAAAAGATGGCGTGTGGTTGCGTAGTTAATCTATGAGAGTAAAAACAGATTATCTAATTATTAGAACATTGATTGATGGAGTTTGTAAGTCATGATTCAACAAGAGACAGAGCTAGAAGTTGCAGATAACTCAGGTGCAAAGCGAGTGAAGTGCTTTAAAATTTTAGGCGGTTCAAGACGTCGTTATGCCCGTGTTGGAGACATTATTGTTGTTTCTATTAAAGAAGCTTCTCCAGGTGGCGTAGCCAATAAAGGAGATGTTGCCAAAGCTGTAATAATTAGAACTAAAGCTTACATTAAACGAAAAGATGGAACTAAGTTACGCTTTGATACAAACAGCTGTGTTCTGATTGATGATAAAAAAAATCCGCGCGGAACACGTATTTTTGGGCCAGTAGCACGTGAAGTTCGTGATAGAGACTTTTTAAAAATATGCTCTCTAGCGCCAGAAGTGATATAAAAATAAGAGGCTATGACAGACGTGGAAGAACTCAAAGTAAAATCAAAGAAAATCCGCAAAGGCGATCGTGTTGTTGCTATTGCTGGAAATGAAAGAGGAAAAATAGGAACAGTTCAATCATTTAATGGAGATAAAGTGATTGTTCAAGGTCTTAATATCCGGAAAAAACATATTAAGCGCACCCAGGAATCACAAAGTGGGAGAATTGTTGAGGTTGAACAACCAATTCATATCTCAAATTTGAAAATTTGTGTAGAGGGTGATCAAGCTAAAAAATTAAAAATTCAAGTGAATGACCAAGGTGAACGCCATTTTGTATACAAAAATGGTGATGAAGTAAAAATCTATCGTTCAGTTAAAAAACCTAAGTGAGTTGAATAATGTCTAGTTTAAAGAAAAGATATCATTCTGAGATTAAACAGGAACTTCAAAAGAAATTTGGATATGTAAATCCAATGCAAATTCCTGGCTTGGTCAAAGTTGTCATCAATATGGGGATAGCTGAAGCATCGAAAGATAAGAATTCTATTCAGGATTGTATTAAAGAAATGACGATGTTATCTGGGCAAAAACCTATTATCACGAAAGCGAAAAAGGCGATTTCAAATTTTAAACTACGTGAAAAACAACCCATAGGGATTAAAGTAACTCTACGTGGTCTAAGAATGCTTGATTTTGTAGATCGATTTACAAGAATTGTTTGCCCTCGTATTCGCGATTTTAGAGGTTTTTCTTCTAAATGCGATGGACAAGGAAATTATTCTCTTGGATTGGAAGATCAACAAATTTTTCCTGAAATCAATCTAGATCAAGTGAAAAGAACACAAGGAATGCACATTACCTTCGTAACGACCGCTAAAACTGATGAAGAGTGTGTAGAATTATTAAGGTTGTTAGGCATTCCATTTAAAAATTTACCGATTGTGGTAGCAGCTTAATAGGAGAAGGAATTATGGCAGTCAATGACCCAGTAGCCGATTTCCTCACAAGGATTCGCAATTCAATTGAAGCTCAACATCGATTTGTTGATATTGATTGGAGCAAAATGAAGCAAACACTTGCTGAGATTCTAAGGGATCAAGGTTTTATTGAAAATTTTCTTGTGAAAGTTGATGAAAATCAAAGAGGAACAATTAGAATTTTCTTAAAATATACGAAAACTCGTCGTCCTGTCATTCAAGGATTGAAAAGGATTTCAAAACCAGGTTTACGTAAATATGTAAAACATGATGAAATCCCAAGCTTTTATGGAAATATGGGACTCTCTATTGTTTCAACTTCTCAAGGGGTAATGCCTGGTAAGAAAGCGAAAGAGATTGGAATTGGTGGCGAAATCCTGTGTTTGGTTTGGTAAGAGATAGGAGAAAACGATAATGGCTCGTAAAGGAAAACTCCCTGTTCCTCTCCCTAAAGGTGTAGAGGTAAATATAACAGAGACAAATATATCAGTAAAAGGTCCTAAAGGAACTTTGAACCAAAAAATTGTCCCTGGAATTCAGGTTACAACAGAAAATGATCAGTTGTTAGTTTCATTAATTGATGAAAAATCAGACCTAGAACATTTTCAAGGTTTGTACCGTACACTGATTTTAAACATGGTACTTGGTACAACTCAAGGTTTTGAAAAACGCCTTGAAATGATTGGTGTTGGTTACCGTGCATCTGTTCAAGGTAATCTATTAGATTTATTGATAGGATTTTCACATCCAACTAAACTACCAATTCCTCAAGGACTTGATGTTAAAGTGGAAAAAAATACACTCATCATTATTTCTGGTTTTGATAAGCATCTTGTAGGACAATTTGCAGCTACAATACGTAGTAAAAAACCGCCTGAACCTTATCAAGGTAAAGGGATTCGCTATGTTGGTGAATATGTACGTAAAAAAGCAGGTAAGTCTGCGGCTGCTAAGAAGTAATCAGTGAAGGATTTAGTATGATCAATCAAATACAAAAAAAGCATCAATTACGACTTAAGCGCGGATTGAGAGTAAGAAAAAAACTACAAGGTACTAGCACAAAGCCTCGTCTTTGTGTCCTAAAGAGTAATGCTCATATTCACGTTCAATTGATTAATGATGAAATAGGCCATACAATTGGTTCTGTCTCTACTTACTCAAAAGAATTTAAGAACACTGAGTTCAACAAAAAAAATAAAGCGTCTGCTCATCGTTTAGGTGAAGCAATTGCGGAAATCGCAAAAAAGAATGATATTACAGAAGTGGTATTTGATCGTGGAAGCGCTCAATACGGAGGCGTTCTTGCAGCGTTAGCTGATGCAGCACGTGCTTCTGGACTTAAATTCTAAAAGATTTGGAAAAAAGGAATAAGGCGAGTCATGGCAAAACAAAGTGAGTCTCCAAAAAAAGAAAAAGATGATGAGCTTACTGTTAAAGTAATGTATATCAATCGTTGCTCCAAAGTGGTAAAAGGGGGACGTAAATTTAGCTTTTCAGCACTTATTGTCGTTGGAAATGGTAAAGGGAAAGTTGGTTGCGGATTTGGTAAAGGAAATGAATTGACCGATGCTATCAGCAAAGGTGAAGATGCTGCCAGAAAAAACATTATTACATGTGCTTTTGAAGGAACAACAATTCCTTATGAAATGACTTCACGTTGTGATGGCGCAACTTTGTTATTTAAACCTGCTCCTCCGGGAACAGGAATTATTGCCGGCACAAAACCTGGTGCTGTACTTGAATTGGCTGGATACAAAGATGTCATGATTAAAAATTTAGGTGCAAGAAATCCTGTTAATCAAGTTTATGCAGCTTTCAAAGCTTTAAAACAATTTATCCCTCGTGAAGAAGTGATGCAGATGAGAGGAACAAATAAATAATGTTTACTTTAAATTCATTAAAGAATGTCACTAGACCCTACAAAGCTCGTAAAAGAGTAGGTAGAGGACTAGGTTCAAAATTAGGTAAAACGTGCGGACGCGGTGAAAAAGGCCGTGGTTCACGTGCTGGTAAAAAAATGCGTTATGGTAAAGAGGGTGGTAACATGCCTCTCTTTATGAAACTTCCTATTAGAGGATTTAATAACGCACGTTTTCGCCGTGAAATGGATGTTGTTAATTTAGAACAACTCGATTTCATGTTTCAAGATGGTGAAACTGTTACTGTTGATTCACTTAGAGAAAAAGGTTTTATTAGCGGACCTTCTTATGGCGTAAAGCTATTAGGTAAAGGTGAGTTAACAAAGAAATTAAAAATTCATGTTCAGGCGATTTCTGACTCAGCAAAAGAAAAACTAACGAATCAGAAGCTAGACTTTAAAATTGAAAGAATGTAGTCATTTATTTTTATTATAAATGACTCTTCTTGCTGACTAAGTTTTTATAAATTGACCAAGCAACCTATAACCAGATAGTATAGAGATGCTGAACGGACTAAAACGTGTATTTCAAATTCCTGAATTGAAGTCGAGAATTGTATTGACTCTTTTCCTCTTGGCTGTTTGTAGAATGGGAAGCTACATTCCTGTTCCGGGTATAAATGGAGAAATTGCAGTCAGTTTTTTTAGGCATGCTACTGGAGCAAGTCAAAACTTATTCCAGATGGTTGATATATTTTCTGGGGGAGCTTTCTCTCAGATGACAGTATTTGCGCTTAGTGTAACACCCTATATTTCTGCTTCAATTATTATGCAGTTATTAGTTGCATTAATGCCTGGTTTGCAAAGAGAAGTTCGTGAAAATGGTGATGCGGGAAAAAGAAAAATTAATCGTTGGACTCGATTTTTAACGATTGCTTTATCTTTTATTCAATCTGCTTTTTTTGCAAAATATGCTCTTCAAATAAGTCTTCAGCGTCCTGGTATTATCGCTGGAGAATTGCTGGATATTACAGCTTTTGGAGTGCCTTGGTTATTTTATATCATTACAGTCGCCACAATGACTACAGGAACAATGTTTTTAATGTGGGTGGGTGAGCAAATAACAGAACGAGGCATAGGGAATGGTATTAGTTTGATTATCTGCTTAGGCATATTATCTCAAATACCAACAGCGTTAGGGTTAATTTTGCAGCAACTGAATTTGGACTCACAACAAGCTGGACAAATGAATATGTCATCAGTCTTGGTTTTAGCTGGAGTTTTTGTTGCGGTTACAATTGCAACAATATTAGTGATTCAGGGGCATCGAAGAATACCATTGCAGCATGCTAGAAGGGTTGTTGGACGTAAAGAAGTTCAAGGAGGAACATCGTATCTTCCATTGAAAATCAATTATGCAGGTGTTATTCCGGTTATTTTTGCTTCTTCATTGCTTATGTTTCCTGCTACTCTAGGAGCTTTTGTAGGTAGAGGAAATTGGTTAGGAGAAGTCGCAAACTGGTTGTCACCTGGAAGTACATTATACATGATTTTCTTTGTCATGTTAATTATCTTCTTCACTTACTTTTGGACAGCTACGCAATTTAGACCAGATCAAATTGCATCTGATATGAAAAAGAATGGAGCGTTTATTCCTGGAATAAGACAAGGTAAACCTACTCAAGACTATTTAGAGTCCACTATGAATCGGATTACTTTTCTTGGGGCAGTTTTCTTAGCATTGATCGCAATTTTGCCTTCAATGATTAGCAGACTTCTTGGAGTACCACAAACAATTAGCTACTTTTTTGGCGGGACAGCCCTGCTCATTTTAGTTGGAGTTGTTTTGGATACCATGAAACAAATAGATTCTCATTTGCTGACTAAGCGCTATGATGGCTTTATGAAAAAAGGTCGCGAAAGAGGAAGATAATTTTAGAGTTGAAATTAATCAAAGTGTCGTATAGAATTTAAAGTTCGTTTTTGGAAAAAATTAGGAGTGTTAAATGCCTAACATTTTAGGTATCGCTATACCGGATAATAAAAGATTAGAAATTAGTTTGACTTATCTCTTCGGCATAGGTCGAGTATTATCTAACGAAATCATCGCAAAATTAGGATTAGATCCCGATATGCGTGCACATAAGCTCACGTCAGATGATATTGCTCGTATCAACGGATTATTGCAATCTGAGTATATTGTTGAAGGGGATCTACGTAGACAAGTACAAAATAACATTAAGCGGCTAATCAGTATTCATTCTTACCGTGGATTGCGTCACCGTCAAGGTTTACCAGTACGGGGACAAAGAACGAAGACAAATTCACGTACACGTAAAGGTAGACGTAAAACAGTCGCAAATAAGAAAAAATAAGTGTAATTAGAGGAGTTCCCAGCTTTGAGTAAGCAACCAGCAAGTACTAAAAAACCTGTAAAGACAAAGAAAAAAGTCTTACAGAACGTCCCAGTGGGAATCGCACATGTTAAAGCAACCTTTAACAATACCATCATCGTAATTACAGATCCTGCAGGGAGAGTTATTGCGTGGGCATCTGCCGGAAAAGTTAATTTTTCAGGATCCAGAAAATCTTCAGCTTTTGCTGCAACTGTAGCCGCACAAGATGCTGCGAAGAATGCAACAGCAATGGGGATGAAAGAAGTGGAAGTTCATTTAAAAGGTCCTGGAGCAGGTCGTGAGTCTGCTGTTCGTGGATTACAAAGTACCGGTTTGACGATTTCAGGAATCAGAGATACAACTCCAGTTCCTCATAATGGTTGTCGTCCACGTAAACGTCGTCGTGTATAATAATTAAAACGAATACACATTAGGAGAGTCTGAATGCCTGTAAAATATGGCAAATTTGAAATGCCTCAGAGAATTAATGTAGATCAAGAGTCTCCTGACTCTAATTTTGCACGTTTTATCGCTGAACCATTTGAAAGAGGTTTTGGTCATACAATTGGAAATGCATTACGTCGAATGATGTTGACTTCACTCGAAGGTGCTGCAATTGTCTCTATTCGCATGGAGGGAGCTCTTCATGAATACGAGCCAATCGAAGGTATTATTGAGGATATGACAAATATCACCCTTAATGTAAAAGGTGCTTTATTACGTAAATTGCCAACAGATGATGAAATTGGTTCAAGAGATACGAGAATTTTAACTACTACTATTGAAATTCTTCAGGAAGATTTAGATCGAAATAATGGTCAATACACAGTAACTTTGGGTGATGTGGTTAAGGACGGAAATTTTGAAGTTGTTAATCCGACACTTCCATTATTTACTGTAACGAAGCCAATGAAGCGTCAAATTGATCTTAGGATTGCTTTTGGAAGAGGATATGTTCCTTCTGAAAGACATATCATTAGAGATAATGCATTAGATGAGATTTTAATTGATGCTGCTTTTTCACCTGTTAAGCTTGTCAACTATTACATTGAAAATACGAGAGTTGGACAAGATACGGATTTTGATCGATTGATTATTGAAGTGACGACTGATGGTAGAGTGACTCCTTCTGAAGCATTAAGTTTTGCTGTACAAATTGCCTTAAAACATTTTGAAGTTTTTAATCAATTTAACCATTTTGCATTAACATTTGATGAAATTGATGGTGAGAGTGATGGAGATCAAAATGAATTAATGGACAAGCTTTCATTAGGTATCGATGAAATTGAGCTCTCAGTACGTTCAGCAAATTGCTTGACTGGAGCAAATATTGAAACTTTAGCTGAGCTTGTGTGTATTCCAGAAAGAAGAATGTTAGAATTTAGAAATTTCGGTAAGAAATCTTTGAACGAGATTAAAGCGAAATTGCATGAAATGAATTTACATCTCGGGATGGATTTATCACGATTCGGAATTTCTCATGATAATGTGAAAGAAAAAATTAAGCATTATCGCGATGAAAGAAAAAAGAAAAATCGTGATGATAGAAAGAAAAAAGAAGAATTATTAGAAAATGAAGATGATAATAGGTAGAGGTTATGAGACACCGTAAACAAACTTGTAAACTCAATCGTACAACGTCACATCGACGTTGCATGTTTGCGAATATGTTAAAATCTCTGATCGCAAATGGTAGTATTCAGACAACAGTGACAAAGGCGAAAGCATTGCGTCGTTATGCTGATCAAATGATTACCTTAGCGAAAAAGAATACTTTAACAGCAAGAAGACAAGCGATTGGCGAACTCATGATTCGTTTTAATACACTAACACCTAAGCAGCAAAGAGCTGCTAAAAATGGTGATACGCATTCTTTCAATGATGATCGTTTAGTGATTGGTATCCTATTCGATGATTTAAGATTGCGTTTTGAGTCCAGAAATGGTGGTTATACACGGATCATTAAGCAAGGACATCGTGTTGGAGATAATGCTCAAATGTGTGTTATTGAATATTTAGCAGCATAATTATTCCCAAGCGTAATTCAATTAAAGACACAAAAAATTAATCTTAATTTTTTGTGTCTTTTTTTTTGTTTTTCGATTTTTAATAATTTATGATTGTCAATTGCAGTCTTTCAGACTAGAACGTAGCGAAAATGCCGTCCTTTCAGGAATCAATGATTATTTTACGTTTACCCAGGCCTCCGCTTCGCTCAATGTCATCAACTTAAAGAAATTTGTGTACAATTGCAGCCCTTCAGGCTGCTATTTTATTTTCAATTTACCCAGGGCGATGCCCTGGGCTGTTGCAATTTAAGCCTTTCAGGCTAATGCTTAGTGTCATTTTTTTAAGAATTAATCTTAAAATAACTTTTT
>JAUXSJ010000142.1 GCA_030679615.1 Parachlamydiaceae bacterium
TAAACTTCCGCCTAAACTTTTTCCAAAAACAAGAGCTCTTTTAAAGGTTGTTGCATTGCTTAGCCAACTTTTAATCTCTTCTTTACCGAGCCAAAAAGCAAAAGCACCGACTGACGTGAGTGGAAAAAAATCTGCAATTAAGCTTAAGCTAAAGCCTTTATCTGTCGGAAAAGTTGTTCCTTTAAATAGAAGCAATGGGGGAGCTGTGTCTTTTAAATCAATAGGTGTTAATCCATAAGCGACAATCGGAGAACCGAGAACAGGAATAAAATTAACAGGTAATTTTTTTGGTATAAAAGAAATTTCTTCAACAGTATATTCTATAAATGTCCATTTCCAATTAATTAAAATTGGAACTTTAATTGTATTTCCATTTTCAGGCTTTAAATAAGGATAAAGTGAAAGTAATTCACCAATGATAATTTTAAAATTTAGAATTTGATCATTGTTATAGTTATTTGATGATAAATCGATATACAAATCTTCAAACATTTTTTTTAAAACAGCTTTTCCTTCAAGAAATAAATTTGGATTTTCTTTTAAAAATAATGACTTAAAGTAATTAATATCGAAAATAAAAGAGTTTATTTTTTCATAATTTCCACGCAATAAATTATGAATATTTCTTTGATCGTTTGAATATTCTGAACAATCCACATTGCTACATTTCCAGGGTGAAGAAACACAACTCTTCTTTAAATTAGTAGGAAGTTGTTGACTTAATCCTTCATTCAAATTTAGTGCCATTTTAGAAATAACATGAATATCGTCATTAATTTCAATTTTTGATTTAAATCTATTTTTTAATGAATGTGTGTATTCAATTAATAAATTTACAGTTTTCGTTATTTTTTCAATCATACTAGGATTATTTTAGTTATTTTATTATTTATTATTTGTTTAAATCATAATAAATATTAAACAAAAAGTAAATCATAATGTCACTTTGATGACCGCCTTGTTTTTCTAAGAAAAAACGTTTAAGCTTTTCAATTTTTATGTTATGGATGGTTCTTGATTAGACTTCTTTTGAAATTTGCTTTGTTTGAAAAAATTAGGTATTTTTGAGTAGGTTTTTTGAAAAATTTTGAAATCATATGTGTACATATGGAAGAAAAATTATACAAAAGAGATGCCAAAGAGAGCAATTGTAGCAATCAAATGGAATTTCGAAAGAAGTCTATTAAAATAATTCAAGTCATATGGCTTGTATCATTGTTTAATTTAAAGGAAAAAAAATGAGTTTATGGAGAACAAAATCGTTAGAAAGTCTAGAAGTAGAAGCTAATAGTGGATCCCAAAAATTAGAACGAACATTGACTTGGTTTAATTTAATTTTGTTAGGCATTGGAGCTGTCATTGGAGCTGGTTTATTCTCAATAACGGGAATTGCAGCAGCTCAACATGCAGGACCTTCAATTATCCTTTCCTTCATTTTAGCTTCAATTGGATGCGCATTTGCAGGATTATGTTTTAGTGAATTAGCTGCCATGATGCCCATTTCAGGCGGGGCATATAGTTATACTTATGCAACAATGGGAGAATTCATTGCTTGGATAATAGGTTGGGCTTTAATTCTTGAGTATGCTGCTGGAGCAGCAGTAGTGGCAATTAGTTGGTCAGCCTACGTTGTTTCATTTTTGCAAGGATTTAATTTAAATTTGCCCTTGGAATTGTTAAGCTCTCCTTGGCAACCCACACAACTTACGGATGGAACAGAAGTTTATGGATGGATTAATCTTCCTCCTTTATTAATTATTATTGTTTTATCGCTTTTATTAATAAAAGGGGTGAAAAAATCGGCAATGGTTAATGCAGTTTTGGTGGGTGTAAAAGTAACAGTTGTCTTGCTTTTTATTATTTTCGGTTTTTTTTATATTCAACCTGAAAATTATACTCCATTTATTCCTGAAAATACGGGTGTTTTTGGTGAATTTGGTTGGAGTGGAGTCATGAGGGCAGCAGGAATTGTGTTTTTAGCTTATATCGGATTTGATGCGATTTCAACGACTGCTCAGGAAGTTAAAAATCCACAGAGAGATCTTCCAATTGGCGTGATTGGGTCATTAATTGTTTGCACGATTTTGTATGTTTTATTTGCTTTGGTGATGATAGGTCTCGTACCTTATCAAGAATTGAATGTTGCTGCTCCTGTTGCTGTTGCCATTAATAATACTCCGTTTTTTTGGTTAAATGGGCTCATTAAATTAGCAATCATTGCAGGAATGACTTCAGTGATTTTGGTCATGCTATTGGGTCAATCCCGTATATTTTTTACAATGTCTAAAGATGGTTTGTTGCCTTCTTTCTTTTCTATCGTTCATCCAAAATATCATACACCATGGATATCAAGTTTAGTTTTAATGGTTCTAGTTGGACTTTTTTCAGCATTTGCGCCTTTGTCTTTAGTTGGACAACTCACAAGTATTGGAACACTTCTTGCTTTTACAATTGTCTGTGGAAGTGTGATCGTCATGAGAAAAAAAAGACCTGATTTGCCTCGACCATTTAAAACACCTTGGGTTCCTGTCATTCCAATACTAGGAATGATTATTTGTATTATTTTGATGCTTTCACTTGAATGGGGAACATGGATAAGATTTATTATTTGGATTGCAATCGGATTGATTGTCTACTTGAGTTATGGTAAAAGAAATAGTCATCTTGCTAAACAGAAATAAATTCATCAACATTAGGTAAAAAATTATGTCAGAAGCAGATATTGGCTTAATAGGCTTGGCAGTCATGGGACAGAATCTTGTTCTTAATATGAATGATAATGGTTTTACAGTCGCCGTCTTTAATAGAACAATTTCTAAAGTCGATGATTTCATGGAAGGACCAGCTAAAGGGACAAATGTTATTGATGCTCATTCATTACAAGAGCTTATTCAAAAATTAAAGAGGCCTAGAAGACTCATGTTAATGGTCAAAGCAGGTGAAGCTGTTGATGAATTTATTAACATGGCAATTCCTTATTTAGATGAAGGAGATATCATTATTGACGGGGGAAATAGTCTCTTTACTGACACAGAAAGACGCTGCAAAGATTTAAGAAAAAAAGGAATATTTTTTATAGGTGCAGGAATTTCAGGCGGTGAAGAAGGGGCTCGTCATGGTCCATCGATTATGCCTGGAGGGGATCCAGAAGCTTGGCCACATGTAAAAGATATTTTTCAGTCGATAAGTGCTAAAGTTGATGGAGAACCTTGCTGTGATTGGGTAGGAAATGGAGGAGCTGGCCATTATGTCAAAATGGTGCACAATGGAATTGAATATGGAGATATGCAACTGATTGGAGAATCCTATCAATTATTAAAAAATGTTCTCCATTATACTCCAGAAGAAATGCAAAAAACATTTTTGGAATGGAATCAAGGGGATTTAGATAGTTATTTAATTGAAATTACTTCACATATTTTTGGAGTAAAGGATACAGATGGATCTCTATTACTTGATAAAATTTTGGATGTTGCTGGTCAAAAGGGAACAGGAAAGTGGACGGTGATCAATGCTTTAGACTTAGGGATGCCATTGACTTTAATTAGTGAAGCAGTATTTGCAAGATGTTTATCGGCAATTAAAGAAGAGAGAGTATCAGCGAGCAAAATATTAAAAGGACCGAAGATTGAATTTACTGGAGATCGAAAATTATTTGCTCATGCAATTCGTCAAGCATTATATTCCTCTAAAATCATTAGCTATGCACAAGGATTTATGCTCATGCGTCAAGCAGCTAAAGATTATCAATGGAGTTTAAATTATGGTGCGATTGCTTTAATGTGGAGAGGGGGTTGCATTATCAGGAGTCAATTCTTGGGTAAAATTAAAGAAGCCTTTTCAGCAGATAGAGATTTAAAAAGCTTGCTTTTAGATCCTTATTTTGTTCAGCAAATTCAAGAAAGGGAAAATGGCTGGCGTCAAGTTGTAGCTAAAAGTGCAGAAATGGGAATTCCAATTCCTTGTATGAGCACGGCCTTATCTTTCTTTGATGGCTATCGAACTAGTGAATTGCCAGCAAATCTGTTACAAGCTCAAAGAGATTACTTTGGTGCTCATACATATGAAAGAGTGGATAAACCTCGAGGTCAATTCTTTCACACCAATTGGACAGGTACAGGCGGGAATGTGAGTTCCGGGTCTTATAATGCTTAAAGTGTAGCTAATTAGATTTGTAACCTAGGCTTTAGCCCAATGGTATTAACTTAAAAAAAAATATTATTAATTGAATGGTGTGTAAACATAAAATGTTGGCTTTGAGATACCTGGTTGTAATCAGGCCGTCCTGGCCTGATTACAACCAGGTAT
>JAUXSJ010000168.1 GCA_030679615.1 Parachlamydiaceae bacterium
ACCCTTGTTGATGAATTTTCTTTTCAAAAATATTCTACAAGGGTTTCTCTTTTATTAAAATTCTAAATATCAAATCTTTAAAGTGCTTTTTTCTGAATTAGCCTGATGCCTATGGGATAGGCAGGATCGCTTTCAGCGGCAAGATAGGCAAGAAAAAAAAAGCCATTCCCTATTATTCATGCCGATCTTACCGATCAATGCCATCAACTTAATCGACAATGCAGTAAATTAACCACAGAGATCTCTGAGTCCGATAGACCGTTACTTCCCGAAAACAATTTAACGCAGAGGCGGGGAGACAGGGAGACGCAGAGAAGAGCATTTAAACAATATAATTATAAACGTTTTTCTCTATGTCTCTCTGCCTCCCTGCCTCTGCGTTAAATTGTTTTCGAGAAGTATAGTCGATTAAATTACAGTTGTTGGCATTGAGCGATAGGATAAGTATGAATAATAGGGAATGGCTTTTCTTATCTTGCCTATCCTCCCGCTGAAAGTGATCCTGCCTATTCTGGTTTTATTTTTAGCATGAATTTTGTTGATGCATATACCTGAACGACCTGACTACCTTGCGATGTGTCTTCATCCTGTAATTTTATGCATCACTGTCGATTAGTGACGGAAATTATTTTGCTTGGAACGAACGAAATTCTCTTTAAATTCATTCAATCGTATTTTAAATCTTGCTTTCGCTTCTTGATAGTTTCTATGCGTTCTAAGTATCCAAAAATGACTAGGATCCACAATAAAATGCTGAAAAGAACTAGGAAAATCTTCTTCAAGAATTTTACTTAACTTACGTATTTCACCAAATCCTGCTGCAAAATAACTTAACTCTTCTTTTGTAAAGTGAGATCCATATTTTGTTATCGGATTAGATATTTCAATCGTTGTTGTTTTTAAGGATTTGGTTTTTACATTGGTTGTTTTACTTGTGGCTTTTAAAAAGCTCATTACCTCCAACAAACTCCATCCAATTTGTTCTAATAATCTATCTTTTTCAGGATTATTTAAAATGGTTTGAACGGTCATCTCCATTTGATGAGAACCTGATGTAATATAAGAAAGATATTCTTTCCCCATTTCAATTAAAATTTTTTTTGAAGGTTGGATTCCTTCTTTAATGAATAAACTCACCAATACGATTTGTTTAAACGATTTTTTTGAGGCAGATGTTAAATAATCCGTCATTTCCGTCATGATCTCTATACATGCCGGACTAATATCTTTAAAAATTTCTGCTGCATGATCACATATAGTCGCGCTTGATTTATTGAGAACCTGAAAGGAAGGCTTGACATAAGTCAAAGACTCTTGAAAACATTTAAGAATGACTTTTAAATCTTTCAAATTTAAAACATATTCTCCCATCAGCTTTAATGATTTTTTGGATTGCAGATAGGCAGGAGGAATATAAGATAAGCATTCACACGCAATAAATAAGCTACATCTTGATATTATTCTGATTGAATTTATCATTGCCATGCAAATTTCCATAACATGACGAGCAAATTGTTTTCCAAACATTAAAGAAAATCGAGAAATCTCTAATAATGTCTGGTTAATGCAATCTTTAAAAATCTCTGAATAAAAATCTTTTGTAAATAAAGTGGCGTTTACAATCTCTTTCTGTCCTGTTTTAAAAGATGAATGGAAATATGTTTTTGTTTCATTCCATAAATGAACAACGAGCTTTTCCTTTGCTAATAAAGCGATAAATGAAACCTCTTGAAAAGATTTATCTCCAGTTTTTACAATATCTTTTCCTGCTGCTATTCCATATGAAAAAGGCTCTAATATTAAAGGGGGGATATTTTCTTTAATAACATGATTAATTTCACTTCGCGGTAATGCTTTGTAAACATGAATGGGTTGTTTTAATGAAGATTGAATATAATCAATATATTCTTTTGTTAAATGCGTCGCTGTCACTTTAATTGTAGATGAAGGCCTAAATGCCCTTATTATTGCAGTACCAGCTTTATTTCCTTGCTTTTTTATAACATTCATTGAAGAAGAACCATATGAATAGGATTCTTTGCCTTCAATTTTTATGATCTCACCAACTTCTTTCCCGATATTTTCACAAGTATTTTCTATTTTAGCAAGATACTTAAAAGACTTTTTAGCTCCAGCTAAAGTCACATTAGATATTTCTTGTGTAGTATGAGCAATACTTTGAATAGCTGGTGAAGTAATGTCTTTAATTTCTGAACAAACATGCTTAGAATTTTTGGACATGCAATGCGCCATAGAAGGAATGTAATTAAACATTTCCTTTATTAAACCTGGAAATCCTTTAATCCATTCTTTGGTTACTTCAGCGCCAACATAAACAGCGCCGAAGCACCCAAAAATGCAATGATGTCTTTCAGCTTTATTTGAAGTTGATTGCACATTCTATCCTATTTTTCTTCTTTTTCTTCTTTTTCTACTTGAATTTCGTCACTATCATTGTAATAATTAATTACATTCTTATTCATTAATTTCTCTTTAATAAATTTATCGATAGTATCATCTCTAATAATTTTTTCTACTTTTGATAATGATTGATTCTTTCTGTCTTCATTTAAAGTACTTTCATAGTGGTCATAACCTTCTGCATAAAGAAACATGATTTTTTTCTTATCTGGTGGATCTAATTTTTTTTCCCAATTATCCTTTCTCATTTTTGTATAATAGTCGTATGCTAAGATGTTAATTTTAAATTTTCTATCATGCTTTTCGTGCACTTCAATTCTAGCGAGATAATAACTTACAAGTTTATTTACATAACTTTCTGCAACAGAAGGATGAAGAGTAGCTAAAATACTTACAGGAAAAGATAATGCGGAAATATCCATTTCAGCCCATCCTTCCTGAATCTTGTCCCATTGATATTGGACTTCATTGTCCATGTCATATTTTCTTTGTCTCTTTGATGAGATCATGGTTGTCAATGGGCAACAAAAACATGAAATAAAAACGCAGGAGATTTTTTCAATAAAATTAGGAAGGCAACAACAAGCAGCTACACAGGTTTTTATACGTACTGGCTGTCCATTGTCTGTGTGATGATTCCAATAGGCTTCAATAATCTTTCGAGTAATGATTGAACAATCGCTGTCTTTTAATTTTTCAGAAAGCTTTTGCAATCTTTCTGTATTGTTGTTACCGAGTTCATTAAATCTTTTAAGTAATTTGTCGTTGTTATCATTGTAATCATTGTAGTTATTGTAGTTATTTACCAAAGAAAAGTTTTCTGATTCCATTGAGATCACTCCTTTTTTAAGAAATGACAAGTTATATAAAAATAATTTAAATAGTCAAAATAAATTTTATTTTTAAAAAAAGTCGTAAAAAAGCTTTCTAAAAAGTTGCGTGGGATTTAACGCAGAGGCGGAAAGACGCACGAGACGCGAAGAGGCATATTTTAAAAATAAAGTTCATTTTTCCATTTATTAAAAATATATATTTCTCCGTTTCTTGCGCCTCATAGACTCTTAAGATGATTATCTATGAATCTCTATCCTGCCACTGAAAGCGATCCTGCCTATTCTGTTTTTTTTATTTTGACGACATTGGCGATGCCCTAGTATTCATGTCGCTTAAATTGACTGTTTGAGAGACATGATGTACTAGGATTCTAGATCGGATTTACCAAGATTTAGTGGAAGATTGAAATAAAATTGCATAATATATCCATGTTTTAAACTGAGTAAATTTGTGATCAAAACTATAACTAAGGAAATAATATGTTACCTGGATCTTCTATTTCTTCAAGCGTAAGCCATTTCTCAGATAGGTGTCATTGTAAAAGAATCAACAAAGAAATTCATAATCGTATCAATAAGCAATTTTCTCGTGCTGTTAATGAAGTGAATGCTAAACAAGAAAATAATGGTTTTTATTTTAAAAAATCTTTTCCTAATTCATCACAAATTAATGAACTTAACAGTTATCCAAATTATAGCCTTACAATTGGTCCAAAAGATAAATCTAAAATATTCTGTTATAAAAAATTTTCTTTTCATTTAGGTACTTTTCCAGCTTAAGAAAATGAAAAAGAGATCGTAGAAGCAAACATTGATCTAGACAGTATGCCTGATTTTGAAGAGGTTTATTTAAAATGGGTTGATAAATTAAGTCGAGAAATTAAATATTTTAACTATCAGAAAAACCTTATTTTAGATACAAAAGAAAAAATTAATCAGACCTTTATTGAAGCGATTAAAGACCTCAGAATTCTTAATCAAGATGGTTATTATTATTGTCCAATAAGTATTAATGATTATAACGATCCTTTCGCGGAACCAAAGGTAAAACATTTTTTGCATGAGATGGATTTCCAACCTTTACAAGATTATGAATTATGGAAAGTAAGTATTAAGGAACATCACAGAGGATTTGAATTTGGTATAAATCATTTCCCTCCTAAAATTTATGAATATATTTATGAAGTTATTGATTCTGAAAGCTATAAAACATCGCCGGTTTCAATTGGGAGTTTTAGAATAATGGATGAGCCTGAGTTTCATGAAATTTTACAGAGTAATAATACTCAAAGTTACTTTATTAATATTTTTAAAAGAAATTTTCATAATATGAAAAATTTGGTTGAAAAAGAGAATCAGAAAGAGAGAGAGAAAGAGAAAGAAAAAAAGACTCTTATCAAAATATATCGTCTTTTTTCAAAATCGATTTAAACCAACATCTCCATCTACCTGATATTTGCAGATATCTCTTCCTTTGAATGTAGCCTAGAATTTAGTCTGGGCTTGTTTTTGCAGGCTTTAGCCTGCAAGTCCAGCTTAGATTTATCATAGGAACCGCTATAAGGATGGTTTTCGGGAAACCTGACTTTAACAGGTATATTCATGATATTCATCAATTTTTTCACGCAGACTAATCGCATCTTGTAGTTGAAATCCATTATGTCCATCGAATTCTCGTATCGATAATCATTGGTTAAGTATTTTTGGTTTATAGTCGATGAATGTGCTTAAGTTAGTAGTTAGATGCGATAATGATTTTAAGAAGAATTTTTTTATTTATTAAAGTAGCGGGACTTGCAGGCTAAAGCCTGCAAAAACAAGCCCAGACTAAAGTCTAGGCTACAAAATATTTGCAAAGCACGTCGATAATGAAAATAACATGAGTTTTACAAAACCCAATCAATCGGAGCTTTTTCCTGAGAAATGAGCAATTCATTGATTTTTGAGAAATGACGACAACCAAAAAAGCCTTGGTATGCGGATAAAGGCGACGGGTGAGGGGCTGTCAAGACATAATGATGCCCTTGATGCTCTGTCAAAATGCGGCATTTTTTTTGCGCTGATTTTCCCCATAATACAAAAATGAGTTTATCTTCTCGTTCCATTAATTTACTCACTACAGCATCGGTAAATTGCTCCCAACCTCTTCTTTGATGCGACAAAGGTGACCCTTCGGATACCGTCAATGTGGCATTTAATAAAAGAACTCCTTGTTTTGCCCAAGACAGAAGTGAACCATGTGCAGGTCTAGAAATTTGCAAATCAGATGAAAGTTCTTTAAAGATATTTTCTAAAGACGGAGGAGGTTTCACACCTTCCGGGACACTAAAACATAACCCATGCGCTTGTCCATACCCATGATAAGGATCCTGTCCAATCAAAACAACTTGGACATCATTGAATGGAGTTTGATTAAAGGCGTTAAAAATGAGTTCTTTTGGTGGATAAATGGATTGTTTTTCCAAATATTCTTTTTCTAAAAAATTTGCTAATTCCATCATATAAGCAGAGGACAATTCCTCTTTCAAAATTTCATGCCAACTGGACTCCAACGTAAACGTATAAATGCGAACTTGATTGTCACTCATCATTTATCAATCTTCACTCTAACAATTGTTGAATGTTTTCTAGTAATAATCGTATCTGTTTTTTTTCTTTTGAACTTAATTGGTCAATTGATCGATCAACTTGATGAAATAAGCGTTCTAAATGATCCAAAACAAGGCGGCCAGGTCGTTGTTGGCGTTTATCTTGCATATCCAACGGAAATAAACGTCGAATTTTTTCAAGCATTTCAGCTTTATTTTCACCGCTATACTCTTTAACGATATTTTGTTTAATTTCCCAAGCACCATCTCGACTGGCTAAAACATAAACTGCTTGTCGAGGCATGGATTCAATTTGAGGGCGTAGCTGCTTTGGCATCGCTTCACAAAATTCAAAATACTGCATTAAATTATAAGGAGTTTGTCGATTTCCATAGGTTGCCATCAACCAAGCCGTAAAGGCTCCTTCTTTGTAAGCAATTAATATCTTATGCGCTTTTTTAATGCGCTCGCCATGCAACAAAGCCGCTTGATGATTAATTGCCTTTACTTCAGAGGTGATTGAAATTAAATGATTTAAATCAGATTCAATATTTTGATCATCATTAGCATATTTTTCTAAAATCGAAGATATAGAAGTTTTTTCTTTTTCACTTAAATCTGAAACACTAAAAAGCCCTGAAAATGTGGTGAGATGGCCTGCAGCTGACTGACTTGCCATCGCTGACATTTTAGCGGTGTTAGATGATTTTTTCATGCGCTCATCAAGGATCGAATTAATACGCGCCATTGACACCTATCCTTTTTTATTGGAAGCAGATAATCGTTTTAAAATTTCTTTTGTAACTTCTAAATAATCCTCTGCAGCACGACTTTTAGGGTCAGTATCAAACACAGATTTTCCAAGAATCGAGCCTTCAGGAATGGCGATATCACGACGTATTTTACTTTTAAATGTTTTCTTCGGAAATGTTCTTTCAATTGCCTCTAAAAATGCATCGTTACTTTTTCCTCTTGAATTCCAAAAAGATAAAATCACACCAAGTGTATTCAACGGATGACGTTTATCAATGCTTTCAATAAACATCCCTAACCTTTCCAAACCTTTTACGCTATAAAATTCTGGAGTCGCACAAACAAGTGTGTGGTGAGCCGCAATCATGGCTGATTCAGTCAACCAGCATAATGAAGGGGGTGTATCTATGATAACTACATCGTAAGAAAGATTTTTAATATGTTCTTTCAATTTTTCATGTGAATAGCGATCTGCAGCAAGCGCTCCTGTCACTTCAATTCTTTCTAACCATGTATCAGCGGGAATTAAATCTAAAGATGGAACAGAAGTAGACTTAATCACTTCATGAATAGATTTTGTTCCTTGTAGAACAGAAGCTAAGCTATCATGTTCGTCTGGATCAAAGCCTAAACCTGTCGTTAAATTTGCTTGTGCATCAAAATCAATGAGTAACACTTTTTTTTTATGGAATTTTGCAAATGCTGTTCCAATATGTAATGCAGTCGATGTTTTAGCTGTACCACCCTTAAAACTGCTAATGGCAATGATTTGCATATTAATCCTTATTATCATGTTATTCTGAAGCAGAAGCGTAAGCAGAAGTTAAACTTCTTGACTGTCTTTCTTCTTCAATTTTACTCAAAAATTGATCCAATTGAATTTGTCCATGAACCACGTTATCTCTTGTGCGTAAATTAGCAGTTTGGCTTTCTTCTTCTTGATCACCCACAGTTAAAATGTAATTGACCTGATCTAACTGGGCGTTTCTCACTTTTTTGCTCACAGATTCACTTGTTGAATCAACTTCTACATGAAATCCTTTATCTCGACATTGCTTAGCGAGTGTTTTAGCATAAGCTTCATGACGATCTGCGACAGTCAATATACGAATCTGTACAGGACTTAACCATAAAGGAAACTTTCCAACAAAGTTTTCAATAAGGATTCCCATAAACCGCTCAACAGAGCCGAAAAGAGCACGATGAATCATGACAGGTCTTTTATGAGAACCATCTTGTGCTGTATACACAAGATCAAATTTTTCAGGCAATGCCATATCTAACTGTACTGTTCCACATTGCCAGCTTCGATGAATTGCATCGTGAATATGAAAATCGATTTTAGGACCATAAAAAGCCCCGTCGCCTTCATTGATTCGATATTCTCGACCTGATTGATCTAAGGCTCCTTTTAAACCGGCTGTTGCGACTTCCCACTCTTCATCGGTTCCAATGGTATTTTTTTCTGGTCGTGTTGAAAGCTCTAAACGGTAGGTCAAACCAAAAGTTGTATAAATTTCATCTGCCAATTTGAGTATAGATAGAATCTCATCTTGAATATCAGAAGGCTTCATAAAAATATGCGCATCATCTTGATGAAAACTTCTCACTCTAAATAGCCCAGAAAGAGATCCTGAGGGTTCATAGCGATGAACATTCCCTATCTCACCAACTCTTAAGGGAAGCTCTCGATAACTGTGAATTTGACTCTTGTAGTAGAGCATGCAACCCGGACAATTCATCGGTTTGATAGCAAAATCACGATCTTCAATATGAGAAGTGAACATATTTTCACGGTAATTAAGCCAATGTCCTGACGTTTCCCATAATTCACGTGTCATCATTGTAGGGGTTTTAATTTCAATGTAATCATGACGGTTCAAGCATTCGCGAATGTACGCAACCAATTGATTCCATATAATTAATCCTTTTGGATGAATGAATGGCATTCCCGGTGCTTCTTCTTTTAGTGAAAAAAGACCCAATTTTGGTCCAATGATTTTATGATCTCTTTTTTTCGCTTCTTCAAGCTGAAACAAGTAATCTTTTAATAACTTTCTATCAGGAAATGTAATTGCATAAATACGCGTTAGCATTGGATTCTTTGAGTCACCTCTCCAATAGGCGCCGGCAGTTTTCATGATTTTAATTGCTTTAATTTTCCCTAAATTAAAAAGATGAGGACCTCGACATAAATCGAAAAATTCACCTTGACGATAACCGGATAAAGCACTTCCATCTTCAAAGCTTTGGA
>JAUXSJ010000185.1 GCA_030679615.1 Parachlamydiaceae bacterium
CATCTAACTTAACAATTCTAGTTCTTGCCATCTTAAATACAATTGATCGTGGATTTTTTGCTTTTCATCCAACTCTTCGCATAATTTTTGTAATTTTAAAGGATCTAGACTTGCATTTGGATCATGAATTTGCTTTTGCAACTTTGCAATTTCCTCTTCAATAGTGGTAATTTTACCTTCTATCTGTTCCCATTCGCGTTTCTGATTAAAACTCATTTTTTTTGAACGCTCAACAGGTGCAGATGTTTTCTTTTTTGATTCCTCTTCTTTTAAAAGAATGTTTTTTTCTTGTTGTTTTAATGCTTGATATTGCTCCCATTGTCGATAGTCTGCAAAAAGTTCAGAATCGCTCTCTGTGCCTAATCCTAAAATGACATTTGAAATTTGATCCAACATGTAGCGATCATGAGAAATTAAAACAATCGCACCTGGAAATTCCTTTAAACTTTGTTCTAAAATTTCTAATGTTGCGATATCCAAATCATTTGTTGGCTCATCCAAAAGAAGTATATCTGCTGGCTGTAACATTAATCGAGCAATATGCACCCGTGCTTTTTCTCCCCCTGAAAGATGTTGAAAAGGGAGGTCTAATCGGTCAGGAGTAAATAAAAATCGTTTACACCAAGAATTTATATGAATTGACTGTCCACGATATGTTACCGTGTCACCTTCTTGACCAACAAGAGCTCGTCGTAAGGATAAATCACCTTGAATCTGAACTCGATGCTGATCAAAATAAATAATTTTTATTCCATCTGCTATTTTAATTGTTCCTTTATCCGGAGTCAAATCCCCTGCTAATAATTTAAGAAATGTGGTTTTACCACTTCCGTTTAATCCAACAACCCCTAAACGCATTCCCGGTGAAAGAATCAAATTAATTTCAGAAAATAATACTCTTTCTCCCATTGTTTTAGATAAATTAGTAACAGTTAATAGCTTTTGGGATTCTTTCTTTGAAGCTGAAAAGTCAATTTGACTTTTTCCGCTTTTATGACGTGTTTTTAAGTCATTCAATTCATCGATGAGTCGATTAGCCTCTTGAATTCGTGAACTAGATTTTGTTGTACGAGCTTTAGGATTTTGTTTTAACCATTCGACTTCTCGACGCACTTTTGAATTCAGAGAGCGTTCTTGCTGTAACTGTCCACTCAAAAATTCTTCTCGTTTCTCTAAAAATTGCAAATAAGCTCCGTCTGCCAAAAAAATTCCTTTTGGATACGTTTTATCAAGTTCCATCATTTTATTCGTTGAATGCTCAAGGAAATAGCGGTCGTGACTGATGACAATAAAAGCAAAGGAACTATTTTTTAAAAAA
This sequence comes from Parachlamydiaceae bacterium, assembly GCA_030679615.1. Classification (GTDB taxonomy): domain Bacteria; phylum Chlamydiota; class Chlamydiia; order Chlamydiales; family Parachlamydiaceae; genus JAUXSJ01. The sequence continues at coordinate 1,319 of JAUXSJ010000185.1, forward strand.
ATTTCCAACCATAGAACACCTTCTAAATCAAGGTGGTTCGTCGGTTCATCTAATAATAAAATATCCGGATCTAAAACTAATTCTTTTGCAATCGCTAAACGTTTTTGCCACCCTCCTGATAATGAATTCGCTAGAACTGCAGGGTCGGCAAATCCAAATTTACTTAAAATAATCATGGTTTTTGTTTCTCTTTCTAACATCGAAACATGACTTTTTTCAGGAAAAGCATTTAACAAAACTTCCTTAATTGAAATATTAGGAAAGAGAGTTTCTTGAGGAACATATCCGACACGAACAGATCGATTTCGTACAACATTCCCCTCATCTGCATCTTCTAAACCTGCAAGTATTTTTAAAAGTGTAGACTTACCGGAACCATTTGGCCCTATTAACCCTACTTTATCATGTGAAAAAATACCGAAGGAAAGCTCTTTAAAAAGCTGTCGCGATCCAAAAGATTTACTTAAACTCTGTATACTTAATAAAAGTGTCATTAAAAACCTAAATTGAAATAAAACTTAACACAAACAATGACTAAAAATTTAATATAGTATTGCTAAAATTTCTTTTTTTGAATAATATTTATTCGATTCTAAAATGAGAATATCGATTTATAAAACACCAGGGATGCTAAATACTTACGTAATTTAGCTGAGAAAGTCCTTTAGAGCCTGCTTTCAAATTCCATATTCTTGCAGTATTCCTTACTAAAAAATAAAAGGAACACGGATGCAAAAAACTCACATTCAACCTTCTTTATCACAATTATTTAGCGCATGTATTGGAAATATCTTCGAACATTATGATACCGCTCTTTTTGGATTTTTATCTACATTCTTAGCAGGTTTTATTTTTCCTCAAGAGGATCCTATCACAGCTTTAATTTTAACTTATGCAATGATTCCTTTAGGAATGTTATCTCGCCCGTTAGGTGCTTTAGTCTTTGGTTACATCGGTGATACTTATGGACGTCAACAGGCTCTTTTTTTAACTTTATTTGGAATGTCTGTTGTCACGGGATTTATCGCATTCACTCCAACTTATCAACAAATTGGAATTTTATCGCCGATTTTTTTCTGCTTAGGAAGGATTTTACAAAATTTTTTTTCTTCAGGAGAAACGATGGGGGGTGCAATTTTTCTTTTAGAAAACTCTTCCAATCAGAAGCATGATTTATTAAGTAGTTTGTATAACGCAACGACAATCGCCGGTATTCTCCTTGCTTCAGTTGGGGTCACACTTTTATCTTCATATGATTTGATAGATCAGGGTTGGCGTTTCCTTTACCTTATTGGATGTTTAACTGGAGTTTTTGGATTTGTTATTCGAAAAAAACTCCCCACAAAACCAATAAAAACTCTTAATGTAAAAAGAGAATCATTTCTTCATTTTTTTAAAAATTGTTGGAAATATAAATATCCTATGATGAGTATCGCAATTGTTTCCGGATTTTCTTACGCAAATTATTCTATCGCTCTTATTTTTATGAATGGATTTATCCCTTTAGTTTCAGATGTAACAAAAACAGAAATGATGCAAGTGAATACCTGGTTACTTATTTTAGATTTATGCACATTACCTTTATTCGGATGGCTTTCTTCAAAATACTCAAGAGAAAAAATCATGCTAGTATCTTCATTAGCTGTTGTTTGCTCAGGTGTACCTTTGCTAATGACTCTTGTCAATGCTTCGTTATTAGGAATTATTGGAGTAAGAATTTGTTTAGTACTTTTAGGAGCAGCCTTCTTTGCGCCTTTTCATGCTTGGGCTCTACAATTAATTCCTGTAAAAGATCGTTATGGAATTATTTCATTCGCATATGCGATTGGAGCTCAAATTTTAGGTGGACCGGCAGCTGCAATTTCCTTATGGCTTTATAAAAAAACAGGAATTGTTTCAAGTGTTTCATGGTACTGGGTTTTTCTTGCAACACTAAGTAGTTTTTGCATTGTCAAAACCATGAAATTATTGCAAAAGAATTTTGTTTACAGTTCTTCGTAATTTTTTTTACCACAGAGAGCACAGACTCCTTATCATTCAAATTTTTTATCTATCTCACAAAGACATCAGAACTTTCTTTGGAGTGCGAAGGCCCTGCATTCGCTTTTTTTCATTAGAGAAAAATGATGATGAGATGTCATTTTCGACTCAATCAATTAAATCTGTAAAATGCATATATGGATATCCGAACCATAAAAAAGCGAAGGCAGGGCCTTCGCTCTCCAAAAAATATGATGCAGGCATGGCGGTTGAATAAAAAGCCTAAAGTCGGCTCAGTGCTCTCTGTGATAAAAAAAATTTACAACGAACTAATGAATGACTGAACCTTTCATTAAGAATTACTTAGAATTAATATTTAGATATAAATATTATTTTTGTTATTATAACATGTTAATATCTTAAACAATTTAATCTTGGAGTGAATCTGATGAATAATTTTACTCATCAAATCCTAAATAAAGTGAAGACTGAAACTGCTTCAATTAATTCTTCAACATCTCAATTCATTCTTTCAACCTTACAAGTCATTCTAGCTTCTTGCTTTATTGGAATTTGCTCTCAAATTAAAATCCCTCTCTATTTTACACCTGTCCCTCTCATTGTTACAAATGCTGCAATATTGTTAGTCTCCGCATTACTAGGTTATCGAAAAGGAGCTCTCGCTGTTTTAGGGTATTTTACTCAAGGTTTCTTTGGTTTACCTGTTTGGGCTGGAGGTGCAGTCGGAGGCCTCGCTTATTTTATGGGACCAACTGGCGGTTATCTCGTTGGTTATATTGCATTAGCTATCATTTGCGGATTCTTTTTAGGTAAAAATCAGTCCTATTCATTTTCTAAAATCATGGGAATTTTTCTATTAGCCTCATTTATTCAACTTGGTATTGGGTGCTTATGGCTAAGTCGATTTGTGGGCATTGAAAATTGTTTAGCACTAGGTTTTTTCCCTTTTATAATTGGTGATGTTGTTAAGGCTTTCTTTGCTGCTTCCCTATTAAAGTACTTTAAAAAAAATTCTTAAATCTCTAATACTCAATGAAGTGGTGTTTTATCTCCACTTCTCTTAACTTTCCATAATTGATTCCCACTGTCATAAAATAAAAACTTTAAAATTCCTCCTCCGATAATTTAAAATATTATATTATAAAAATAATATCTTTAAAATGCCCCTATTTGAGGAGAGATCAATGGAAAATCTAACTGATCCCTTTAACACTGTTCGTGAAATTAAACATGGAAAATTCTATTCAATACCCGCGCTAATTGAACAAGGTTTTTCATCCATCAAACGCCTGCCCATTTCCATACGAATTATTTTAGAATCTTTATTACGAAATTGTGATGGAAGTAGAGTAAAAAAAGAAGATGTCATTCAACTAGCTAAATGGAATGCTAAAAAACCACACGAAGGAGATGTTCCTTTTATTGTTTCAAGAGTTATCTTGCAGGACTTTACTGGCGTTCCACTTCTTGTTGATTTAGCAGCCATGCGAGATGCTGTTTCTCAATTAGGAAAAAAAACAAAGTTAATCGAACCGATTGTCCCTGTAGATCTTGTCATCGACCATTCTGTTCAAGTAGACAAAGCCAGAACTGAAGATGCTTTTGATTTTAATGTTCAAGTTGAATTTGAAAGAAATCATGAACGGTATCTTTTTTTAAAATGGGGTCAACAGGCATTTGATACATTTCAAGTTATTCCTCCTGCAATTGGAATCGTACATCAAGTCAATTTAGAATACTTAGCTACTGTTGTTACATCAAAGAAATTTGATGACTCAACTCTCTTGTATCTTGATACATTGGTTGGCACAGATTCACATACCACAATGATCAATGGACTAGGTGTTGTTGGGTGGGGTGTCGGAGGTATAGAAGCTGAAGCAGCTATGCTAGGTCAGCCTGTTTCCCTTCAAACTCCTGAAGTCATTGGAGTGCATTTAAGCGGTCATTTAAAAGAAGGTGTTACAGCAACTGATTTAACTTTACGCGTCACAGAAATGCTACGAAAAGAAAATGTGGTCGGAAAATTTGTTGAATTTTTTGGTGAAGGTGCATCCACTTTAACTGTTGCAGATCGCGCAACCATCGGTAATATGGCACCTGAATATGG
>JAUXSJ010000191.1 GCA_030679615.1 Parachlamydiaceae bacterium
AACACATCCAGCCACACCACCTACTTCATATGTACCAGGTTCTTTTAACATATTAAAAAAAGATTCTTGTCTTTTTATCATTTCTTCTGGTGAAATTTGTTCGCGATCTCCACGTTGATAGCGTGTATCGTAGTCTGAAAGCCAAACTTGAGGTTTCAAAGGAGCGTTTTTTGTTTCTTCAGTCCAATAAAGATTACAGACGATGGGAGCATTTGCCTTAATTAAATGCTGGATTGTGTTGGGATGAATTAATACATCTGAATCAATGAGAAATAAATAGTCATACTGATTCTCTCTTGCAAAATCTAGAATTTGATTTTTTATGTTTGCCAGTCTCCATATTAAATCAAGCGTCCACTGATGGGTGTTTTCATCACATTGATAAAAGGGCGTTAAATAATCTCTAGGAACTTTTATAATTTGGCAGGGGATTTTAGATTCTGATTGAAATTGATTTAATAATTCCGAAGATTCAGCGTAAAAATTGTCATCTAGAAATAAAATAGTTAATGAGTAATCCTCTTTTTCTAGATCTTTAATTCCTTGAAGAAATTCTTTAAGAATTTGAGGTTTTTGACAAACAGGACTAGATAACAAAACAGATTTTTTGTCAGGTTGACTCCAAGCATCTTGAAGGGATAAAAAACAAAAAATAAATGAAAAAAAAATAAACTTCACTTTAGCCTTTTAGTTTCAGTTAAAAAAAATTTAATTTCTTGAGTGATGCGTTGACAAGCCTTTCCATCACCATAAGGTGAAGGCTCAAGAGAGGTTTGAAAGCATTTGCGTTGGAGTAACCATTGAAATCCACTTAAAACATTTTCTTCATGTGTGCCAACTAATCTAGATCGATCGTCTTGTAGACCCTCTGGGCGATCTGTCTCGTTTCTTAATACAATAACAGGCTTTCCAAGACTCACACCTTCTTCGTGGATTCCTCCTGAATCGGTTGCGATACCGTCTGCAGCATTAAGAACATAAATTAAATCATTATAAGGTAAAGGTTGGGTAATTAAGATGTTTGGCAAAGCATTTAATTGGATTTCATCGACAATTTTTTTGATCTTTGGATTTGGATGAATGGGGTAAATGATAAAAACATTTGGATTTTTTTCTAGAACTTGCTTAACAGCTTTTAAAATATGGGCTAAGCCTTCATCTAAAGATTCACGACGATGAGCTGTTAATAAAATGATATTTGAATTTTTGCGTTTTTGTTCGTCGATTTTTTCAAAAATTTCAGGAGAAGGATTTAACGAACAATTTTCAATTTTTGATTTAATTAGGTAAAGAGCGTCAACAACAGTGTTTCCTGTACAAAAAATTTTGGATGGATCTATACCTTCATTTAAAAGATTTTGTTGAGAAAGTGTCGTTGGAGCGAAATGTAAAGTGGACAATAAGCTAATGACCCGACGGTTCATTTCTTCTGGGAATGGAGATGACATGCAGCCTGTGCGTAATCCTGCTTCAATATGTGCAACAGGAATCTGAGCATAAAAGGCTGCTAATGCTGCTGTCATTGCTGTTGTTGTATCACCTTGAACAACCACTAAGCTTGGATGATAAATTTCAAGGCTCTCTTGCATTTTTTTTAAGATGATTTCAGTGAGATAAAATAAATTTTGCTGAGGCTTCATCACGTTTAAATCAATATCTGGTTTGACTTTAAATATGTCGAAAATATCTCTTAGTAAATCTCCATGTTGTCCAGTGGAACATAAAACAGTGGGAATGTCTTGAGCTTTTAACTCTAAATATAAAGGTAGCATTTTAATGGCTTCCGGGCGCGTTCCCACGACTAAAAGAACGGGATTAGAATTTTCATCACTAAAAGAAGGTTTTAATAAGATCAAAAAAAATAATAGGCTAAAACGAAAAAACATGTTCATTCTTTCCATTCGATAAGATTAGGATTTGAGTCTAAAATTGATTCGTATTGCTCTTTCCATCCATATTTTGCACCAGGATCTAACAGTTGATAGCGCTCATATTTAGCTTTACGATCGGCTTCAATCGCCCATCCATAATGCTTCAATCTTAAATCGGATGCTTTAGAAGGTAAATTCAAAACGTTGTAGGGATGTCTTCCGCAATGTTGAGGAGTTTCGTGCCAAAGATATGGAAAACCTGGCTTATATCTAACAAGAAAAGGGCGATAATGAAAGTGAGCGCTCCAATATTGATCTTCTCGATAATGGGTTTCGCTCCAAAAATCATATAATCGAAATGTGTACACATCGATATTTGGATCTTTTACTAGTTCTAAAACCTGATCCTTAAATTTATGCTCAAAAATTTCATCAGCATCCAAAATAACAATCCAATCAGGATTTGTTTTGATTGTTTCTTCCCATTGTTGACGGCGTAAATTAATTTCATTGGCAAATTTAGAAGATGTATTTTTAATGAGGACTGTAGGAATATCTTTGAGTACTTCTTGACAAATTTCAACACTATTATCGGTACTTCCATCATCAATAATTACGGCATCTGTAATGTATTCTTTAGCGGATTCTAAAACTCGTCTTAAATAACGATCCCCTTCATTTTTCATAATTAGTGAAAGAGTAATTCGTGGACTACAATCGTTTTTTTCAATTCCTATGAGAATTGTTTGAAATAAAAGAAAAATAAAAAAGAAAAAACTTTTTGATTTCATTAGATGCCTTTTTTGAAAAAATAATATTACAACTTAATTTTTTAATTTCAAGAAATTAATTCTTGATTAAAGGTAAAAATAGACAGGACAAGTCTTTACATTGAATTGGTTACATGTTTATACAAAAAGATAAGGAAAGAAATAGCATAGCAATAAAATCATTGATGAGATAATGTGAAACAAATTGAAAAAATATTTGCTTTTTATCATTTGTAATGATGTATGAACTGTTTTAATGAGTAGAAAAGTGTTTAATGTAAGTTAATCAATTAACTGGATAAAATTTTTTGAAAAAGTGATTGAAGTGAATCAGGTGCTCTGTCGCTCTTTAAATTATGGGTTGTTCCGCGTACAAGCCCAATGCACATTTTAAAGCATGACAGTGGACTGATTGAATAGAAATTCACATTTCAATGGTTTAATCAATGAGTTAGTTAAATGTTTAACTTAGTTGTTAAATACTTCCTAAATGATATTGCAGAAAGATATAGGAGGTAACATGCCGAAAAAATGTAAAGAGCATTTAAAAGACGCTTTAAAGAAAAACCCGCCTTGTTATGTATTGATTACTTGTTCAGAAAATTCAGCGAATGGACAGATGAATGTCGAAATGACTTATCAAGGTGATGTTAATCTTGTTTCCTATTTACTCCATGGAGCACAGGGAATGATTGAAGAGGAATACGAAGAGATGGAAATGAATGCTCTTCCCTAGTCAGTGCAATTTTTTTTCTTTGATTGTTTTTAGATTAAATTCTGAATGGCTTGCATTAAGAACTGAATTTTTAAAAGAAATTTCATCGCTAAAGCCAATTCATAAAATACCTCATCGAACGAATACTGTTTTAAATGGCGTAGTTAATTTTCACGGTCAATTGCAACTTTGTGTCTCTTTACAATATGCATTAGAATTAAATCCAACCTCTTTTGTTG
>JAUXSJ010000192.1 GCA_030679615.1 Parachlamydiaceae bacterium
TATCGTTATATCGTTATATCATTTTCATCGTTATTTTACTGTAGGTAAACGTAAAGTCTGAAATGTTAAAACTACATAAGAATTTCTTTAAGTTGATGGCATTGAGCGAAGCGGAGGCTAAGAGGAATCAAAAAAAACATTGAGTCCTGTTAGGACGGCTTACGCCTCGATTAATAATAATATTTTTTACTTAAAACCATTGCTCATACGCGTTAAGCTAATTTTAACTCGCTAATTCAAAACTTTCTAGCACACATCTTCGAGGGTCCAAGAATCTTTTTAAATATAAGAGTTACCGGTGATTAGTAAATTATTTTAAATTATTTTTTTTATATAAATAAATAAAAAATTGGATTATTATTTCCTTTTGTAAATTTTAAGAGGATTATAAATGCAAGTTTCGAACGAAATCATTTTACAGAATGCGATAGAACAACATACTTACTTGAAAAATTTTAAGGTCCTTGGCAAAGGAAAAGATGCTTCCCTTTACTCTTATCAAAAACCTGAAAGTTTATTAAATAAATTAAGAGAAAACATTTTCTCATTTGAAAAATTAGTAGAAGATCTCCCTACAACTAGAATTTCTTTTGGATACTCAAATACAGAATTTATGGTTGAAGTTTTAAAAAGAGGATCGATTGAAAGAATTAATCTTTTTATTCGAAAAGCGATTCAATTACATGAAATAACTGCGACTCAATTTGAATTTATTCAATATGAACTCGCTTATTTATCAAAAATTATCTTAAAAAATAATGAACAAAAAAAAATTTATACTGAGCTAAAACAGCATTTGCAAAATTTTTCCAAGTCTTCTTCATATATTTATGATCGCGCTCAGATGACAATTTCTGATCTATCAACTAAAGTTAGTTTATGTTCGGCTTTTGTTAAAAACTTTAAAGTAAAAAAATCATTAGAGGATTTGGAGAAGGAAGAAGCATGGGGTCATAAAATAAAACCTAAAAAAAAACCATTCGAATGCCGTCATTATATTTCAAATATCATGGCTTTTGTTAAAAGGTACAAAAAAATCGATACACCGGCCGCATTAATTTTTTTTATTCGTGAATACCCGCTTTTATTTATGGAGAAAATTCTTCCTGATCTTTCGATTGTAGAACTTCAAAGTTTAGTTGAATTTACAAAAATGGAAGAAATTAACAAAAGAATTTTTAAAGAAGAAGACAATCGATTTAATTTTCTGGATTTTTTGATTAAAAATGGAGGCTTTGCCTTTATTGAAGAAAAGCTTAATTCTACATTAACCGATGCTTATCGTGCAAATTGGTTGAGTTACAAAGAAAATTTTTTAGAGCTTGAGAAAATAAAAGAACAAATAGAACAAGAGTTTAATCAGAAACAAATAGAAAGTGTTCGATCAGAATATACAGATAATTTTGTTTATTCTTCCAATATTTCTACTGATTTAAGAGAACGAGCAAAGATCATTTTTTCAAATATGTTAAAATCTTTATTTGTAATAAATCATCGAGATCAACCAAAAAAGCTTGAGCACTATGTTTCATTTAAACTAATGGAAGCGGGAAATGAACTTAATTACATCGCAGAAATTAATTCATCTAATAAAATATTTAAACCGTCAATTCCTCTTGAAGGTTTTAAAGTAGATAGCTATTTTCAATCATTTAGAAATTACTCAGTCGTTTTACTGAATAAAAAAAGTGCTTTGACATATGTCTATAAGTATAATCCATCCTTTTTTTTATCTTACGATTGGACAGCGAAAATTCTTTCTGGAGATCAAACTGAAAAAGTTTCTTCCACGAATATACATCAACCAAATTATTTTTGGAATTATTGGGAGAAAGAAGCAATATCAGGTTATAAATTATATAAAAATATCATTCATCCTTGTCTTAAACACGTTGTGCTACAAATTTTAAGTACCTATGCCAATTCATCTCCAACTGTATTGGAAATATGTGGAGGAAAAGGTCAATTAGCTAAGAGTATTTTAGATGAGCGCCCTGATATTCGTTATACTTTGCTTGAGTCTAATGGTATCTCTATAAAAACTGCTTGTGAAACATTGAATGGACGTGCGAATGTCATTAAAATGGACATTGTTAAGGACTCTTTTCCTGTTGCAAAGGAAAGTGTAGATGTCTTTTTTGGTTCAGGGGCTTTTACTTATGAAGTATTGGAGGGGCGTAATGCAGGAATGCAAGTCATTAAAAAGATTTCTATCGGTTTAAAGAAAGGGGGCTTTTTGGTGTTAAGTGGGTTAGCGCCTTCGCTTTTTACTGCTGAGGAATTTATTATGAGTGGTTTTAAGGTTTTAAACATGTCAGCTAGTGATGAAAAATCGTTTAAAGCCATCCAATTGTACATCCTTAGAAAGTAATCCCAATTACTTCTAATAGCGAGGTCTCAGATATCATTCTAGACCGTAATGAGTTAATTTTTGTTGCTTGACTTAAGTTTGGGCTTGTTTTTACAGGCTTGAGTCCAATAGTACCAAGTAAAAAATATTATTAATTGACTGTGTCGCAAGCAAAAAAAGCTGTTAGAATAACGGCTTTTTTTATTAGCGATTTGTAATCGTTCAGTTAATGAGTAGTTATGATAGACAGATATCATCAGCTTAGATAACAAAAATAGAGACTTTGCTTCCACCATGCCTAAAAAGCGAAAGAGGACTTTCGCTTTTTAGGCATGGTGGAAGCAAAGTCTCTACAAATGACACAAAAGCACTCGAATCCGGGATGATTTCTAATGATGAAATTTTAATTTTAATCGACTATACGTGTCGAGAGAAGTATCACTCGTAAAGAATTGAACAGTTTGTAACTTACAAAGAGAAATAGCAACATTATTCGATAACAATTGTTAACTTATATCAGATTTGATTAGTCAATTTCTTTTTGAATAAAAAAATGCCTGTTACAATGAAGGCCACTAATGTCGCTATGGTCATTACTAAAAAAATAGAATTTGAACCAAAAATAAGAATCTTAAAAAATGATCTTTTACTGTATTTGTTTTCGTAAGAATTAAGTGTGTTATCTTGAAAAACTTTGGAATAAAGTTTCTTATTGTTTTTCGTATCTTTAGCGTCTAAACTAGCCCACACCTTGTCCATTTGAGATGCTTCATAAGTATGTGTTTGTCTAAATATTTGTGCTTCTCGTCTAGTCAAAGGTCCTCCCCAGCATAAACGTCGAGCATCTCGCATGTTATCCGTGTCGTTCTCAGAATAGATATCTTCTTCTTTGATGTAATTTTGAAAGTGTGCTGGAATGTAAGCAATATACTTAGGCGTTTCAAATTTCAAACAACGCGAACAAAAAGAATCGTTTTGTTCATCTTCCGACAACTCTAAGATTTTAAAACGAAATTCTCTAAAGTCTCTTGTTCTTGATAACAGACGATGGATCATGGAAGGTTCAATTATTTTTTGAGACGGAGGAAGGGGAGAAGTTGGGTTCATTAGTTTAAATCCTTTTAAGCGACAATGAAAATTTATCACTGAGATCACAGACGCGACGTTAGTTTTTTTAACATCAGTCTTCATCATACCTTTTGGAGTGCGAAGGCCCTGCCTTCGCTTTTTTGTAAGAGAAAATAATGAAGATGCGGTGTTATTTTCGACTTAATCCATTCAATCTATAAAGTGCATATTGTCGATCGATACCCGAACCATAAAAATGCGAAGTCAGGGCCTTCGCACTCCAAAAAGTATGATGAAGACTGGTGTTTGAATAAAAAAACTAAAGTCGAACTAGTGATCTCAATGGTTTATTTTCACGTCATTGTCGCTAATTTGATAACAGAAAGCGAAATTAATTATAGTATTAACAAATATAAATTATTGTTTTTTATAATCAAAAGAAATTTAGAAAATTAAAATCATTGTTCGTAAGATGTTGTTGAAATAAGCTTTTCATGCAGTATTTTATATAAATTATAAATTTCATTACAGGTAACAATGGTTAAAGAAATCACAATTGTTTTAACAACGGTTCGATATAAATTTTTACCATAATATAAAGCCACAACACCTGCTGCTATTTTTAATGGTGTAATTACGAAATTTGAAAAGCAATTCAAAAATAAAACCTTTTTATTGTAACTTTCTTCCTCTTTATTATTCATAAATATGAGTTCTTTTGTGTCAGTTCTATATTCTGCAGTTATTTTATCATAGATCAATCCATATGTTTTTGAATTAATTTTATCGGATAAGCAAGTTACGCAACTTGCTACTATTATTGCTCGTCGCATCTCAGAAGTGGCTAAAGGAAAATTTTCATGAGCTTTTCCACCTTTTATTAATGAGGAAATATTACCAATCTGAATTAAGGTTAAGCCTGCAAGAAATCCATTAATACCTGCTGAGCTATACTCATAGCAAAAGTCACGACAATATGGAAAAATTGTAGATAAATTTGACATTATTTTATTCTCTTTAAGTATTTCTCAAGAATTATATTGAAATTACCAATAATTTAACAGGATTAAAACACACCACCTTTAATTAGAAGTTTATTGACCATTGGATTTCTTTGTTGGTGCAAGAAATTTTATAGCTATAAAAGGAACTTTATCAGTTTATTTATAAAAAAAAGATTGTTT
>JAUXSJ010000211.1 GCA_030679615.1 Parachlamydiaceae bacterium
TGATCATCAGCATTAGCACCAAATTTAGAAATGTTTACCCATCCATGTATGCTCAAAATTTCTTTCATTTTTGCTGTATTAAAGTGATCCATCATTATCATTAAATCCCGAAATTCTGGATCGTTAATATTTTTTATAAAATATTGCCTAATTTCTTGATCTTTTAAATACATTTGATTAATAATTTTTTTTACAAATTCCACATTATTTAAATCACCTATTGGAAAATTTTCATTCTCTTGCTTTATCTGTTCTTTCAAAAGATTAATATTATTTGCATGAATATATGTCGACGTATTTAAAACAAAAACGAATATAATTGTACTAAAGATTTTTTTCATAATTTTCCTGTCTGTTCTATATTAAGTTATATCTAAAGTGCTTATCATAATTTCTTACAATATTCTAGAAAAATGCCAAATCACTAAACAAAGAATAGGCTTCTTCGATTTACCTCTCCTACAAAAAAAGAAGTAAAAATTCCTTATTTTTGAAGAATTTTTAACAAAAAATTACTTTTACTTATTAAAAATAAGTTACAAAGTATGAGAGTAAAACAACTAAAAATAGGCTTAATTCTATCTTTTATTCAGTAGATTGAAAACATCCTAATCTTTAAGCTTCATACTAAAATATTTTACCAATCCTGCAGGTCTATCTAGGGTAAAATATTCATCATCTCTTTCAAATCCTAAATCCAACAACAATTTATTGATCATGAATTCTTCATCATTTTTACCCGAAGAAGCAATTTTATCAACAAACATAGTTATTGCAGCACCTTTAATAGCAGGAAATAATCCTTTTTTTATTGAATCAGGATCTTTTTTATATTCTTTATAGAGTCCAAAAGCTCTTAAATCCCATACCAATTGTTTATCTTTTGTTATCACTTCATCAAGAAATAAACTACCAATAACATCTTGCGTTTGAATATCCCTAAACGCTAACAAACAACCTGTTCCTTTCTTTATTTTATCTTTTAAAATAATGGATTGATTCATTCCCATTTGTAGAATTTGTTCATCCGTTAAATCATTACCGCCAATCTCGTGAATTGTAGAAGCAATTTCTCTTCTATAAACATCAAGCGTATTTTCTATAAGATGATCATCTTTAGCGACTTCAATTCTCCAACCAAGAGAGTTTCCGCAAATGTCGCACATCACATCCAATATATCTTGTATTTTAGCTTGAGCATTAAAACTCAAAAAGAAAACAAAGAAACTTACTAAAATATAACGCAATTTATCCTCCTGATTTATTTAATACGTTAATCCTAACCAGGAAATATTATAACGTCAAATTTAAACACATCGCATTCAAATAAACTTTAGTCTGATTCTTTAAGATTCATACTAAAATATTTTTCATATGATGCAATTTTATATTCAGAAAAATAATTTAAATCTTCATCAAATCCAAGGCGCATCAAAACCAAATTAATTATAAATTTATCATCTTGCATACCAAATGTAACTATTTTATGAACACTTCCATTTTTCGCAATATCTCTAATATAACCAAATGTTTTTTTTATACAATTAAGATATTTTTTATACTCATCATACAATCCAAATACTCTTAAATTCCATATCACTTTATTATCGCACGTTACAATTTCTTCAATAAATAAAGATCCAATAATCTTTAATGTTTGAATGTCTTTTAAAACAATCAAAAAACCTGCCTGCATTTCCATTTTATTTTTCAAAAGAACAAATTGCTCATTTTTTACTTGAGATTGTAATTCATTTAAATTATTACCCCAAACTTCTTTTTCAATATCAACAAGTTCTTTTTTATAAAATTCAAGTGTATAATCAACAGCTTCATGATTATTGGAAAGTTCCATTATCCAACCAAGTGAATCCTCACTTATTTGACACATTTTCTCTAAAAAAGGCTTTATATTCGCTTGCACATTAAAGTTAGACAATAAAACAAAGAAACTCACCAGAATAAAACGCATTTTTTCCTCCTAATTTATTTTATGCATTCATTCTAGCTGAAAACTATCATTTCAACAATATAAGCTAAATTCATGAAAATATATTAATCAGCTCACATACAATAATTGCAATTCCAGCAGAAGCTGCTAAAAACCTCAATCCCATAAAACGTAAAATGGGATAATGATAATCTTTATGCTTCATTTTAGATTTTCGAAGCAAATACAAAGGAAGCAAAATCGCCATAATAACTAGGATTAATCCTGCAAAACTAAGAGCTTTGATAAAAGCTTCTGGTATTAAAAGCACAAGAATCAAAGGTGGTGCAAACGTAGCACAAATCGATCCCAATGTTTGAGCATGGGGATGTTTAATTTTGCTTGAAAGATGCATCAACCAAGAATCTTTTAAACCCAGTCCTACACCTATAACAGACGTCAAAATAGCTAAAAGAGAGGTGATTGTTGAAAAAATATGAATTGTTTCAGTCACGGCTGATTGAGAAAGCGCCAAAATCATATCACCTAATTGCGCTCTACCCTGAATCATCTGTTGGAAATAATCAGCATTTTTTGCGAATAGTACCCCTAATACGCAAAAAACTAACAAAATATAAACGATAGTTGGTGTTAAGCTTCCCCAAAAGAAAACACGCTTCAATACAATCTTATCGTTATTGCAATAGGCCGTTAATGAATGAAAGACGACATGAAACCCAAACGACGTAAACACGATGGGTAAAGCAACACGCCAAGATAACAAACTAAGATTAGAGGATGTTGTCGGCAAATTATTGAAATCCATTACCCCTAAAAGGGCAATAAGAAGAACAACAAAGCTGATAATAAGACCAAAAAATAAAATTCTATTCGCATAATCAACCCATTTTGTTGCAAAAATAAAAAGTACAACAAGAAAAGTTGTAA
>JAUXSJ010000213.1 GCA_030679615.1 Parachlamydiaceae bacterium
AACAACTTTTATGTCAAAAGCATTACCTGGTTTTTGTTTTAGTTTCCCACGATTTCTAGCTTTATGCAAAGGGACATTCTTTCCTCGTGAACTATGCACAATAGCTCGTCCTTCTATTGCTGCTTTTATTAAATCTTTTCTTTTTAAATCTTCTTCTTTAGTTTTTCGTTTTCTTTTAGTTGTTTCTTTTGATAAATTATCAATTGGCTTTTTTTTAATATTTAAATTATTGTTTTCGTTTTTGTCATCAATGTTATTATTATTAATATTCGAAATTCTATTTACTCTTTCATTCAAATTATTGTCAGCAGTATTCTCAGAAATTTGATTGTTGTTTTGAGAAAAATTACTATTTATTTTTGGGTTATTTGGGTTAAATGTTAAATCATTAGCCATATATTTATTCCTAAATTATGTTTTTTAAAATTTTTTTATAATCAAGATTTAGAATAGAAAAATCAAAGATTAATTTTAAGTGTTTTTTGCAAATTCTTAAAAGTTAGAAAAATTATGAAAATTTGCAAAATTTGCAAATTTTTTTTACTGTATTAAAACTTAAATTAATATTGTCTATATTGTTATTTTTTTATTTAAAAATTGTTTATGTTAATTATGTTCTTGTGTTTTTTTAATGCGTAAATAAAATAATTTAAATTGTGATTAAAATAATCGTTTTTTAATCAAAAATGTTTTTATATAATTTTAATTGACCATATTTTTTTAATGTTGTTGTTAATTTTTTTGATAATATATATTCGATGTATCATTTTAAATCATGCTTAAGTTGATTCAATTTTTAATGGTAGAATGATTTCAAAGGCAATAGAGTTTTGATCAATATTGTAAGCTTTAATTTCACCTTTGTGTATGTCCATAATAGCTTTAGTGATAGAAAGGTTAAAATTGACATCTTGGTACGGATTTTCAAAGTTAGGATTAAATTTATCAAAAACCTTTTCCAGAAATTCAGGTTTGAAAGGTTCTCCTGATCCATAAATTTTAATATTTAAAAATTTATCCTTTTCAAATCCTTCAATTTTTATCACTGAGTTTTCTTTACTGTAATGTGAGATACTTAAAAGTAAGTTGGCAATGGATAATTTTATGAGTCTTGGATCGATGGAGAGATGATAATGATTTTCTTTAAAGTTTAATTCTATTGAATTTCTAGGTATTAATGTTTTTATTTCTACAAGTACATTTTCAACGAACTGTTTTATGTTGATATCTTCTAATTTAAATTGAAGAAAGCCTGATTCTACTTCAGATGAAGAGATAAAGTTATCAATCAAATGCTTTAATTTTTTTTCAGATTCTTCAATGATTGAAATTAAATGGTGCTCTTTTTCAGAAGAAGGTGACAATTCGTGTAAAGCATTGTCTATTGTATTTAAAGGTGTAAAAAACGTTTTTGATATTGATTGCAAAACGGATTCTTGAATCTTCTTTAATTGAACAGCGTAGTTTTGAGCAAGCATCTGTTCCTCAAATAAATGCCTTTCTAGATAGATTCCAAGTTGTTGAGCAATACTTTGTAAAAAATTTAACTCTTCAATTGAAAGGAGTCCTCGATCTTTAGGATAATAAGAAAGGACACCAATCACTTTTTGTGAAAATTTCAGAGGAATATAGAGGCCTTTAGCATAAGGTAATGTGGCTGTTGACCAACCTGCGGTTTTTCCATTTTCAAAAACCCATTCTAGTGCAGCTATTTCTTTATCTTTGTCCGATTGAGGGATAGTAGTTTCAAACTGAATAGGAGAGTTCATATCTTTGACTAAAATATCAAATTTTCCTTTAAAAATAGATTGTAAATGTAAACACACATTGCGTCTAAGATTTTGTAAATTTGATGCAGAAGCGATTTCACGTTCAATTTCATAAAGATTTTCTAGTTTTCTTTCTCTATTCTTAAGAAAAATTTCTTGTTTTCTTAAACGTGTCAATAATAAGCCTGTAATCATTGTCGTAAAAAAGAAAATCGAAACAAAAATAGCTTCAGTGGCAACAGACATAGATAGCTTAATGACAGGTGGGGTGAACATATGCCAACAAATGGTACTCAATAATGCCACCAAAAACATAGGTCCTTGACCTAAAAAATGGCTTAAAAAGACAATTCCAATGAGGTAAACAAATCCAATGGCTTTATATTCAACATGTGTCATTAATAAATAATTAAGGACGGTCATGATTAAAACTGAAATTATACCCCATACATATTCTCGAAAAGGGCTTGAAAAATATCTCGGACGATGTTTGTCAACTAAAGATGCTTTTTGAGGTGTTTCTTGCCGAATGATAAAAAGATCAAACTGTTTACTTTCTTCACCTAATCTGTCTATCAAACTTTTTTGGAAATAATCTTTGATACTTCGTGTTGTTCTTCGTCCTATCACGACTTGTGTGATATTTTTTTGTCTAGCGACTCTCTGAAGAGCGGTAGCAATATCAGTATCTTTAGTCATGAACACTTCGCCGCCAAGTTCTTGAGCTAGATTAAGATTATTAGTTAATTGAGTTTTGTTTTCTTCAGATAGTAAAAGTCCTGTATCGACATAAACAGCCACCCAAGGAGCGTCAAGTTCAAAGGCGCGTCTTCTTGTGATTCTAATTAGTTTTTGAGCATCAGGATTGGAACTAACACCTACCATGAGCTTTTCTCTGGTTTTCCATCCTTTTCCGGGTGAAAGAAAGGTGTGTAAATCATGATCTACTTTTTCTGCTGTAAAACGTAGGGCAATTTCTCGCAATGCCATTAATGTATCTTCTCTAAAGAAGTTTTTTGCAGCAATTTGCGATTGCATACCTAAATAGACTTTTCCTTCCTTGAGTCTTTGTAAAAGTACAGAGGGTGAGATATCGATAAGTTCAATGGTGGAGGCTCTTTCTAAAATGGAATCCGGAACAGTTTCTCGAATTTGAATTCCCGTTATACTTTCAACCAAATCTTTTCGACTTTCTAAGTGTTGCACATTTAATGTGGTATATACATCAATTCCAGCATCAAGAATTTCGATCACATCTTGCCAACGTTTGGAGTGCCTAGAACCAGGTACATTTGTATGCGCTAATTCGTCAACTAAAACAATGGCGGGTTTTAATTTAAGGATGGTTTCTAAATCCATTTCTTCAAAAACCACGTCTCGATAGTTTACCCATTTTTCTGGAATAATTGGCATTCCGACAAGGAGTTCTTCCGTTTCTTTTCGACCATGAGTATTGATTGTGCCAGCAACGACATTGATATTTTCTTTTAATAGACGACGCGCTTCTTCCAACATCGCGTAAGTTTTTCCCACGCCTGCTGACATTCCAAAAAAGATTTTTAGTTTACCCAATTGCTTTTGGGCTTCTTCTTTTTGTATTGCTTTTAGAAGTTGATCAGGATCAGGTTGAAATTCTTCTGTCATGATTTAATTGCAGTTGTTGAATATTGATCTAAAAAGATATTGAGTTTTAAAACATTAAAATAATGAGGACCTAAACCTAATTGATGACCTTCCCGGAGTGAATGCATCTCTTTTTTAAATTTTTCAGATTGTTCAGAATTAAAGCTTCTTGCTTTCATCACTCGTTCCAATTGAAAATAGGCTGCTTCTTCGCTGATATGTGGATCTAAACCACTCCCAGAAGTATATACGAACTCAACTGGAATACGATCTAAAGGTTGTTGGTAAACTTTTGAAAGACGTTCACCTTCTTTATGTATTCTATCTTTTAGAACTCGACTAGTTGGACCCAAATTGCTTCCACCAGAATGTAATGGATCATATTCTATCGCTGATGGGCGAGGCCAAAAATATTTATCTTGTTTAAAGGGCTGTGCAATTAATAAGGATCCTCGAATTTGTCCATCCACTTCAACTAAGCTTCCATTTGCATGGTGAGGCATTGTTAATGTTGCTATTCCTGTAATAAGAAGAGGATATAAAAACCCTGTGATCACTGTAAATGTAAAAAAAACTTTACAAGCTGTCCAAAACATATAATGACTCCAACCTAAGAAATCAATCCCAAAAAAGTAATCGTTTTATCAATAATTTTGATAAAAATGAACGGTGTAATTAATCCACCCAATCCATATACAAGCAAATTGTGCTGCAGTAATTTTTCTGCAGATTGGGGACGATAATGAACACCTTTTAACGCTAAAGGAATCAAAGCAATAATGATGAGAGCGTTAAAAATAATCGCACTTAATACTGCACTTTGAGGAGACTCTAAATCCATGATATTCAAAACATTTAAAGGACCCAAGGTTTCTCCTGGAAGAAGATAAAGTGTACCAAACAGAGCAGGGATAATTGCAAAATACTTTGCAACATCATTGGCAATGCTAAAAGTGGTTAATGCTCCTCTCGTCATTAGGAGTTGTTTTCCAATTTCAACAATTTCAATTAATTTGGTTGGGTTGCTATCCAAATCAACCATATTTCCAGCTTCACGCGATGCTTGTGTACCTGTATTCATCGCCACACCTACATCTGCTTGTGCTAAAGCAGGAGCATCATTGGTACCATCACCAGTCATTGCAATCAAATGACCTTCTTTTTGTTTTTCCCGAATACAATTCAATTTAATTTCTGGAGTAGCCTGAGCTAAATAATCATCTACCCCGGCTTCAGCAGCTATGGCAGAGGCGGTCATGGCATTATCTCCTGTCACCATTAATGTTTTAATACCAAGATTTCGCATTTCATCGAAACGTTCTCGAATTCCACCTTTAATAATATCTTTCAAATGTACAATACCAAGAACAGTTTTTCCATCGGTGACTAAAAGGGGAGTGCCGCCTCTTTTTGAAATCGATTCAACTGCGAGATCTAAACCAGCAGGAAAAATTCCGTTTACCTCTTCAATATATTTTTTTACCGCACCTACAGCCCCTTTTCTAATGGAACGAACAATGTTTTGTTTTTCATCTAAAAAATCGATACCACTCATACTTGTCTGAGCTGAGAAAGGGATAATTTTAGCTTCATTTGGATGAAATTGTTCCCCGCGCAAAGAAAACTTTTCTTTCGCTAACACAACAATAGATCTTCCCTCTGGAGTTTCATCCGCTAAAGATGAAAGTTGAGCGACTTCAGCTAATTGGCGTTCAGTGACATCAGTTGCAGGAATAAATTCAGTGGCCATTCTATTGCCAAGTGTAATCGTTCCTGTTTTATCTAAAATTAATAGATCGATATCCCCAGCTGCCTCAACGGCTCTTCCACTTTTTGCGATGACATTTCTTTGGATTAATCGATCCATTCCTGCTATCCCTATTGCACTTAAAAGAGCGCTAATTGTTGTAGGAATCAAACAAACTAACAAAGCAATAAGAACAGGTAAAGTGATAATGGATGAAAGGTCTTCATGAAGAATTTTTGAACTATAAAGCGCAAAAACTTTAACTGAAATCACAGTAAGGATAAAAATTAAGGTTAATGAACCTAGAAGAATATCTAAAGCAACTTCATTTGGTGTTTTTTGTCTTTCAGCACCTTCAATAAGCCCGATCATTCGATCTAAAAAACTATCACCTGGATCAGATGTGACACGAATGACTAAACGATCACTAACAATACGAGTTCCTGCAGTTACCGCACTTCGATCGCCACCACTTTCACGAATGACCGGTGCAGATTCTCCTGTAATAGCAGATTCATCTACTGTTGCGACACCTTCAATAACTTCTCCATCTGCAGGAATAATATCTTGTACTTCACACACAACGAGATCATCTTTTCTCAATTGATTGGCGGGGATGGCAATTTCCTTATTATTGATAAGTTTTCGAGCCATATTTTCTGTTTGCGATTGTCTTAAGCTGTTCGCTTGGGCTTTTCCTCTACTTTCAGCGATGGCGCATGCAAAATTTGCAAATAAAACTGTGAACCAAAGCCAAAGAGTTATTTGTAAATTGAAACTAAAATTTGCCGCATCGTAACGATTAAATATGAGAAAAAAAGTGCTTAAAATAGCTCCAAGATAAGTGATGAACATGACAGGGTTTTTAGCTTGGAAACGTGGATCTAATTTAATAAAAGAGTCTTTAATTGACTCGATAATCATTGAAGAATCTAAAATACCTGTTCTTGTTTTTTTCATAACTCCTCTATCTAAAAGGCGTGAGCTTTCAGCATCAATAAATGTTCAACAATAGGTCCTAATGCAAAAGCCGGAAAAAAAGTTAATCCAGCAATAATTAAAATTACACAGGATAATAAAACACCAAAAAGTATGCTGTCGGTTTTGAATGTTCCAGCTGATGAAATAGTAATTCCTTTGGAAGCCAAACTTCCAGCAATGACAATCGTTGGAACAATGATCGCTAATCTTGATGCCAACATCATGAATGAAAAAACAAGATTGAAATAGTTTGTATCGCTATGTAATCCACTGAAGGCACTTCCATTTCCATTTCCTGTAGATGCAAAACCGTAGAGAACTTCTGTTAATCCATGTGGACCTTGGTTACCTAAATATTGTTTAATAGTTGGTAAAAGAAGAGTAATGCTTGTTCCGATGAGGGTAATTGCAGAGGGGATAATAATGGCAACGAGTGCCCAACATATTTCTTTTTTTTCAATTTTCTTTCCTAAATATTCAGGAGATCGACCCACCATTAATCCTGCTAAAAAAACAGTTAAAATGACATACATGATCATTCCTGATAAACCCGTCCCAATTCCACCGAAAATAATT
Organism: Parachlamydiaceae bacterium; assembly: GCA_030679615.1. Taxonomy (GTDB): domain Bacteria; phylum Chlamydiota; class Chlamydiia; order Chlamydiales; family Parachlamydiaceae; genus JAUXSJ01. The sequence continues at coordinate 6,697 of JAUXSJ010000213.1, forward strand.
TCACCTAAGGTCATAAAAAAAAGTGCTATTCCTCCTGCCAAAGGGGACAAGCTATCTAATCCCATATTGACAGAGCCATTTGATGTTGCAGTTGTTGTTATTGTCCATAATACGCTATTTGTGATTCCTAATCGTGTTTCTTTACCTTCAAATACAGGATTCATTTCTAATAATGGATTATGTATCCATTCTGAAACAATAGCGAGAATCACTCCTATGACCCAAAATCCAAACATCACGCCAAATAAAATCCAACCTTCTTTTTTCTGTTTAATCATGCAACCATAGAAATAGGTTAAAGATGCTGGAATGGCTAGTATGGCAACAATTTCTAAAAAATTTGTGAAAGGTGTTGGGTTTTCGAAGGGATGAGCGCTATTAGCATTAAAAAAACCTCCACCATTTGTTCCTAATTGCTTTATTGCCACTTGCGAAGCAACGGGTCCGCCAGGAATGATTTGCGTTTGATTTTCGATCGTTGTTGCAGTTTGATATGAATTAAAATTTTCGATGACACCTTGAGAGACTAATATAATAGCAAAAATGATTGCTAAGGGTAAAAAAAGATAAACAACTGAGCGAGTTAAGTCTTTCCAATAATTACCTATAGTCAAAGAAGAACGACGATGAATTCCTCTAATTAAGACTAGCAATACTGCCATACCAGTCGAAGCACTTAAAAAATTTTGAACTGTGAGTCCAAAAGCTTGACTTAGATAACTTAATGAATTTTCACCTGCATAAGATTGCCAATTTGTATTTGTCACAAAGCTAATCGCTGTGTTAAGTGCTGTTGGCCAAGGAACAGATGGAAAATGTTGCGGATTAAAAGGGAGCCATTGTTGAGCTAATAGCAAAATAAAGAGAAACAAAAATCCGATGAAATTAAAAAAAAGAAGAGCTTTCAAATAGGACTTCCAGTCCATTTCTTCTTCAGGATTAATTTTACATAATCGATAAATCCCTCGTTCAATCACACCAAATGAATTTAAAAGATAAGAAGGGGGAGTATCGAAAATCAAGGTGAGATAATGACCAAGTACAGGAATAAGAACGATGAGGACTAAACATAATGAGATGAGCTCAAGAAAATCTTTGTGAATCATTTTATTACTTTTATAAATTTATTTTTATAATAAACTTAGTTGACTTCTTAGGTCCTATGCAAATTAAAGCGTTCTCTGAATTCTGTGAAAGCACTCGTAGATGGGAAATTGCAGCCGGGTCCATATTTTTAATTTTAGACCTCTTTCGAAACTCCATTTGATTGCTAAAATTGCACTTTTTGTCACCTTTTTTGTAAAATTTTTCAGCCGTATGTATTCATATGACTTCAAAATTTTTCAAAAAACATACTCAAAAATACCAAGTTTTTTCAATCAAAGCAAATTTCGAAAGAAGTCTATTGATCCAGCTGTGATCTATCTATCTCCGTGGTTTTTACGAGATTCAGAGGCCACTTGAGTTTGAATACTGGCTCTTAACATCCAAGCACTTTTTTCATGAAAAGCGAGTTGTTTAATAAGTAAGTCTCCTGAAGCTTGATCTAAAAGCTTATTTACTAACTCGATTCGTTCTCTTAAAAATCGCGAAATCGTTTCATGTCCATTAAGAAGATCTTTTAGCATTTCATTAGCGTCAAGATCTTCAGATGCCTCTTTAATAGAGGTCATTTCTAAGAAATGTTTTAGTGTTCCTGGTGTCTTTTCACCTAACATTCGAATACGTTCAGCTAATTCATCAATTCCATCAGCAAGCTCTTCATACTGTTTCTCTAAAAATATATGAAGGGAATAAAATCCTGGGTCAATGATGTTCCAATGAAAATTTTGTGTTTTTACATATAAAACATATGTATCAGCTAATGCTAAACTTAAATATTGGGCTATTTGTTTACGTACGCGGATTTCTAAACCAATATTACACTCCATGATAACCCTCACCTAAAATTGCATTTATTTTTAAATATTTTCTGGAGCTAAAGGAAAATCAATAGGTGTTCCCGTGATAAGATTAAAGTAATTTGTAAACATATTCAGGTTGATTAATAGAATAATTTCTACTAATTCTTTGTCACTGACACCAGCTTTTTTTAAAAGATCAACGTCTTGATTCGATATTTGTCCTTTTTCAGTAACAACCGTTTTGACAAATTGAAGAATGGCATCACTTTTTAAATCTTCTGATTTTCCATGTCTTGCTTTTAAAATATCTTCATCATTGATTCCAATTTTTTTAGCTATCGATGTATGTGCTGATAGGCAATAGTTGCAGCTATTTGTTTGTCCGACAATTAAAGCAATTTTTTCACGTAATTGAGGGGGGATTGAGGTTTCTTCGCCGGCTTGCATAAGCCCAAGCATCCCTTTTAAAGCAGCGGGGGAGTGACCCAAATTTTGAAAAATATTGATCACTTTACCCATTTTTTTTTCTAATTGCTGATAAATTTCTTTCAGCTCGCCTTGTGCTTCTTCGACTTTTACAGGATTGATTCGAGACATACTCTTAATCCTTTTTAAAAATGTGTTTCTTTTGTAGCTTCTTTTTCAGCGTCATCATTAACCCCATCTGTGAAAAAACCACCTTCTGCAATATCTGTAAGAAGTTCATTCAAAGATGCTTCTTCATCTAAATTTTGTTGTAAAATATCTGCTATAGCATCGAAATCAACAGAATTATTTCCAATATTATTTAAATGATGGGCGATGGCACGTGCCGATCCATATGCCGCTATTCCATAATGATTAATTTTTTGGCAACAAATGATCAAACAAGCATCTTTAACAACTGGAGAGGTTGGTGAATCAATGGTTTCTTGACATTCCTCAATAAGACCTCTAATCCCTTTTGATAATGATCCTGTTGGATTTTCATTAAGTATTTTGAAAATATTTTTCAGACGAGCTAACTGATTTTTTGATTCTTCTAGATAATCTTCTATCGATTCTTTAAATTCACTATTTGAAGAGGCTGTAATCACTTTTGGAAAAAAATCAATGATTTGATTTTCACCATCATAAAGGCTTCTGAGTTGATTCACAAACATTTCATAAAATGCATTTTGTTTCATCTTTACCTCCAAATATAAAAAAATGTTTATATATACTAAACATTACAGAAATTGAGATGAGACATCAATGAATAAATTTGGGAAATGAATCAGAAAATGATAGAAACTTTAAGTATAACAGTTAAGGGTTTCTAGTCCAAGGGGTTAGGATTTCATGTCCTGTTTCAGTGATTAAAATAGTATGCTCCCATTGACCACTAGCTCGACCATCTTTAGTTCTTGCGATCCATTTTGTGACAGGATCAATGACTGCATCTCTGACTCCAGCATTAATCATGGGTTCGATGGTAAAAGTCATGCCTGGAACAAGTAAAATAGAACTTTTATTTCTACAATGGGGTATTTGAGGGGATTCATGAAAATCTACTCCTACTCCATGTCCAACAAATTGATGCACGACTGAACAGCCTTTTGATGAGGCGTAATCTTCAATGACGTCTCCAATTTTAGAAACAGGAACACCTGGTCTGAGAATTTCAATGGAGCGCATTAAGCATTCATAAGAAACATCAACAACAAGTTGTCTTTCCTTAGAAATTTCACCTATTGTAACCATGCGACTATTATCTCCATAATACCCATCCAAAATACAGGTCACATCAATATTGACAATATCACCGTCCATTAATGGGATATCATTTGGGATTCCGTGACAGATGACTTCATTTAAGGACGTACAAATGCTTTTCGGAAAAGGAGGAGAGCCATAGTGAAGAGGAGCTGGAATTGCGCCAGCTTCTAAATGTAATTTATGTGCGTAATCATTTAATTCTAAAGTAGTTACACCTTTTTGAGCTTTTTTACATACTGCATCTAAAATTTTTGAAGCAAGTTGACAAGAGGCTCTGATTTTATTGATTTGCTCTTCATCTTTGATTAAAATTTGATATTTTCTGAAGTATTCTTTTTTTAAATCTAAAGAAGGAAGTTTTTTTTCTGAAGAGGGTAACTGTGGAAAATGACATTTTTTCCATTTTTTTTGGCTTCCGCACCAACATTCATCATTACGACCGATCATAAATCCTCAAGAATAAATTAAGTGTAAACTATACATAAATAAAGGATTTATGTACAATTGCAAGCTTTAATTTATTGATTAATAACAGATAAATAGATTTGTTAAAGTATGAAGCCAGCAAATTTTAAGTCTCCTTTCGATTGGAATAATCGACACATTACCATTCATGACAAGATTTGGTATTTACCCAAACAATTTTACGATTTTGATAGTTTTCAATTTTCTGGTTGGTCCCATCCGGAAGTATTTGAAAAACAACAGCCAATTTGCATTGAGTATTGTAGTGGGAATGGCGCATGGATTGCAGAAAGAGCGTTAAAAAATCCCCATTTCAATTGGGTTGCTGTTGAAAAAAAATTTGTAAGAGCACGGAAAATTTGGACAAAATTAAAAAGTTTAAATTTAACAAACTTGTTGATCGCCAGTGCTGAAGGATCCTTAATTACACAAAAATACTTCCCCTCAAATAGTGTAAAAAGTGTGTATATTAATTTTCCAGATCCTTGGCCTAAAACGCGTCATGCTAAGCATCGCATTATTCAAACGCCATTTATTGAAGATATCTGGAGGATTTTAGAAAATAATGGGGATTTGACCATTGTGACAGATGATCCGGATTATTCAGAAATGGTTCATAAAGTATTACAACAAAGCCTTGGTTTTCAATCTTTACATCCACATCCCTTTTATACAGTAGATTATCCTGATTATGGGACATCCTATTTTGAAGATTTATGGCGGGAAAAAGGAAAAACAATTCGGTATCATGTTTATCGGAAAGTGAATGGGAATGATGGATCCTGAAGATATCGAGTTAGATCAGTATTCAGAACCTAAATGTTTGTCTTTTCGTTCGCCAAGAATTTTTAACGGAATTTGGAAAGGGAAATATTTGGATGGTTTTGATGCGGTTACAATTACATTAGATGGCGAATTAAATTCTCCTTTGGAATGGGAAAAAGAAAAACAACTAGCCAAAGAAATTATTGAATCTGGTCATGCGATTTTTTGGAAATTGAATCTTGGTTTAGAAAAAAAATTATCATTTCCCTTTCA
>JAUXSJ010000216.1 GCA_030679615.1 Parachlamydiaceae bacterium
ACATTAATGTGTACAACTTCAGGAAATAGTTTTTTAAACCATTGCTGTTCTTGGTAAAGTTGATCAAAGTTAGGGGATTGTTTTTCAATAGCAAAACCGACATTTGAATCAAATCCCTGTAGACGGTGACAAGCTGCGCAACCTTCTGTAGCAAAAACAGTCATAGAAAATTTGGTATCATACATTTGTGAAGGTGAAATAGGTTTTTCTATTTCCTGTTTCTGTCCCCCTTCCCATTTGCGTAAATTAATTCGATAATCCATGTCTGAGATGGCTTTATTGGATCCTTTTTGAGCTAACAAAAACGTCATTAAATCTTCAAGTTCTACATGATCAAGTCTCATATTTGGCATTGTTGATGTGGGTAAATCACCTTTAGGCCACATCATTTTTCGTTTTGTGTACCAAGGATAAAGATCCCCAGCATGTGTTAATTCTGGGCCAACTCCTCCGCGAGAAAATCCTGAAATACGATGACAAGCATAACAGGCTTGAGAAACATAAAGTTCTTCACCACGTTGATAATTGCTAATCAGTTGATTAATGCTTGAAAGATTAGGATCGATTTTTTTTGTTTCATTTGTTAATGAAATGGAATTTTCTTTTAGAGAAGATTGATGACATTGAACACATTTAGCTTGAATAAGATCTCCAACGAGAATTGGTTCTGTTTGAAAAAGCAGTTTGGCGCCTGGTTTATGGTTGAAAATTTTAGAAAAACGAGGATCATTATTGAGGTCTGGTTCAAGAAATACTTTATTATGGCCAAGATCCTCCATTGCATATTGACCATCAAAAACAGGACCATGTGCTTTATCTGTTACTAATCCTCTTCCATTACCACTATGACAAGAAACGCATCCATATTCTTCGATAGGATGAAATTCAAAAGGACGTGTTTCTTTACCAATGAGTGGATGCATTCTTAAAACTTTGGTGACATCATAATCTTGTTCCCCCACTTTTGCCCTTTTTAAATCTTCATAAGATTGAGCTAGTTTTAGACGTTGCTGAATTTCACCAGATTTGTTTTGTTTTTTTAATTCTTCTAAATTTTTTTCATTTTTAAGTTCAGCAATAGTGTCATCCAATTTCTTCCAAATATATTCTTCATTTTCTACGACAACATATTGACCATTTGAATCCTGCGCTAATTTTGTGGGTGAAAAATAAGGAATTTGTAACGCAACATGGCACGTAATGCAACGATCGATTATGGCAGGACCTTTATTTTCCTTTTCAATAACAATCTGTTTAATACCTGTTTTAAAAAGAGGAGGTTCTTCATGAGTATATGTAGAACGAAATTTTTCTAAATCAATGTAGTCATTTTGATAAATTTTATATTCAGGATAAATTTCTCTATAGAGAAAAACTCCAAATAAAGCGGTGACAAGAATGCCTGAAGCAATTAAAACAATTTGATAAAAATCACCGCGCACTGCTGGTTCTCCTGAAAAACTTTATGGTAATCGCACATTCAATGCAGTCAACTTAAGCTCCATTTCATCTCTTAAACTGCGATTAGATGAAATGACGCCTCAGATAAGAGGATTCATTTTATCCATTCGCATTCTAAAGGATGCAATTTACTGAACATTTTTACTTCTTTTTTTGGTATCAATGTCTTGCAAAATTTTCTGTCCAGGGCCAAACCCATCCCCAATTTGCACCTCTAAAATATGTTCCAACAATAATTAAAATTCCTTGCCATGTCATGAAGAGTGTATAAAAAAAGATGGCAAGATAGCGACTTCTGTGAAACCAGATTCCTTCTCCGTGAGGATTTCTATCTAAATAAGGGATAGACATTAAGCCGAGAACGATTAATGTCGGTATGCCCACACCGCCCCAAAACGCATTATAGGCAACCATTTCCTGAAGACCTAAAAAGTACCAAGGAGCTTTAGAAGGATTGGGTGGTTTTGTTGGATTAGCCGCTTCTTCAAGTGGAGCATCGATGAACGAAAGGAGTAATACCACCGCTAAGGTAAGTAAAAAAACAATCATTTCCGCTCTTAATAAATGCGGCCAAGTAAAAACAAAATTATAGGGACCTTTATCGACTGTAGGACACGTTCCTCTGACAAGTTCCATTAATCCATAGGTACGCTTTACACCTGGAGCAAAAGATTCTTTGGTATCAGAACGTTGAACAACACGATATGGATCTGGTCGAAATCTGTCTGGAGGCCTAGAGAGGCCACCATCTTTTCTAATTCTCCAAAAATGTACCCCGATTAGCGTTCCTGTGATGAGAGGAAGTAATGCAACATGAAGAACGTAAAAACGGATTAAAGCATCTTGTCCAACAGTTGTAGATGCCAATAGCATTACGCGATTCACATTATATTCGAATCCAGGCAAATTGGGGACATAGCCGGCAATATTTGATCCTACTGTAATCGCCCAAAACGCTAATTGATCCCATGGAAGCAAATAACCTGTAAAAGATAAAAGAAGTGTTAAGACCATTAAGATCACTCCAATGACCCAATTAAATTTTCTAGTTCCTTTATAAGATCCTGTATAAAAAACTCGTGACATATGTAAAAATACAAAAAGAACCATTAAATGAGCACTCCAGCGGTGCATGTTACGATACATCATGGCAAAAGGCGTTGTGTCTTGCCAATCTTTCATAATATCGTAAGCACGGTCTTCAGTAGGAATGTAATAAAACATGAGTATTACACCAGTAAAAGTAAGTAACATAAATAAACTGGCACTGATTGTTCCTAGGCCTAATGTATAAAACGGATCTAGAGAATGTTTGTGACATTTAACAGGATGAAAATGAAGGAAAAAGTTTTTAAATATGACTTCAGATCGATCGACATCATTATTAGGATAATTGTGCCGAAAGATAGATCGTATAAACATCGAAGGAAGATTGGCTAAGTATTCGCCCCATGTTTCTCTTTTTTTACCTTTAAAAGTAGCCATATTGTCGTTCCTATTTAGTTTAGAGAAAAGCAATCGAATTCAGGTAATTTCCATTTGAAAATAGACTTTTATGCATTTGCAGTATACCAAGCTTCGTTCCAGTCCAAAGTTGTTTTTGCTTTATCGACCATTAATTCCCCTGAAGTACCCTTAAAAACATTAAAATAGACTAAAGGAAGAGGCGCTGGTCCTCCGGTGTTTTTTCCATGAATATCATATGTAGAACCATGACAAGGGCAAGAATAACCTGTTTCTACCATATTAACTGTACATCCTAAATGTGTGCAAACACCGGTTTGAACGCGTACTTTACCCGCTAAAGATTCAATAAATACTTTTTGTTTTGGATAAAAGACTTTTCCTTCTCGAGAAAGAATATCTTCTGGTCTTCCGATCGAAAAAACACTGGGAGGAATTTTCATCGCATTGGGATATAAAAATCCCAAGACTGAAGCTCCGATTAATTGACCAGCCCCAATCAAACAAGCCCCTACACCCATTAATGCTAAAAATGACCGTCGTGAAATTAATGGGTCTTGATCATTTGGATCTACATTGAGAGAATTACGAAATTTTGGCATGTTTTTTCCTGTTATTAACTATCTGGGTCATCTCGAAAAATTTGATATTTTACATCTTCTTCGTCATCAAATTCTCCTTTTCGAAGAAAATACGCATATAATCCTAATCCACCAAATGAGGCTAAAATGGATCCAATAATCATCCAAAACATTTTTACCCCAACCATCTGAAAGAATAATTCATTACATCCATTGTTACAGCTTGCGTCGGACATTTTTCAGCGCATAGCCCGCAGCGTATGCAAAGATCTTCGTCCTTTAACATAGCTGTACCCATTTCAGCGATTTCTTCTTCCGTCATGGAAGCAGAATCAACTCCATAAAAATTATCAACAGCTATTCTTAAGTTTCCTTCTGCAAGATCAAGATTAAGTTTACTAATGGGAACTTGTTTCAAACAATTGCAGGGACAAACATCTACGCATCCATTACATTTAATACAAAGTGTTCCGTCAAAAACAGGAGAAACATGACATTGTAAACAACGACTGGCTTGATCATGTGCCTCTTCATCTGTGTAATTATATTCAACCATATGGTTGTTTTTGATTCGAACTTCTGCCGGTTGCATTTTTGGCAAAGCCCACCTAGTTCGTAAATAAGTTTTATCTCTCATGGGTGATAATTCGGTGAATTCTCCAACGAATTCCTGATAAGGACGTGTTCCTTGTAAATCTGAGTCAATTGAACGAGCTGCTTCTTGACCATGACGAATTCCTGTGATAAATAGCGCTGGACCAAAAGCTGCATCTCCTCCAGCATAAACACCTTTAACGCTTGTTCGACCTGAATCTCTTTCGGTTTTAATGACACCTCGATCCATTTTTAGTTGATCTTTTTGATCCCAGCCATCAAAAACACTAAGGTCCATAGATTGTCCAATGGCTAGTGCAATGCAATCACAAGGAATAATATATTCACTGTCTGGGATGTATTTTGGTGCAAAACGTCCAGTGTGATCAAATAGTGAATAGATCGGTTGAACTTTTAAACCTGAGATTTTGCCTTCTTCATTACGTATAACGGCTAAAGGCCCTACTCGGTTAATCATTCTGATCCCTTCTTCAACACCATCTTCAATTTCAAATTCATCTGCTGTTTGTTCGTCTCTAGATTCAAGGCATACCATTGTGACAGATTTTGCCCCATTGCGAACAGACGTTCGAGCGACATCAAAGGCAACGTTTCCTCCACCTATGACGATAAGATGCTGTCCAATATCCCATTTTTCATCAACACAACGTGCTCGTAAGTATTCAATTCCACGAATAATGTCTGGCGCATCTGCTCCAGGTATAGGTAATTCACGTGATTTCCATAGACCAACACCGATGAAAATAGCATCGTAGTTTTCCATGAGTGTATTCATGGAAATATCTTTACCTACTTTCGTATTATAATAGATTTTTGCGCCGAGATGTTCAATTGCAGAAGATTCATGAATTGCAATTTCGTTTTTTAAACGATAAGGAGGTACGCCATAAACGAGCATTCCTCCAGGTAATTTCATCATTTCATACACGTCAACAGCATAACCCAATCGCAAAAGATCATGTGCACAAGTGAGAGAAGCAACGCCGGCGCCAATGCATGCAACTTTTAATCCATTGGGGGTAGGGCTTGTTGAACCTCTAGCGTAACTATATTCAAGAGATTTAATGTGAGCTTCTTTGTCTAATCCGAACCATTCATCTAAATAACGTTTTTGTGCCCGTATGGTTAATGTTTTATCTACTCTGTCACGACGACAAGCAACTTCACATGGTGCTCCGCAAATCATTCCGCATATTGATGCAAAAGGATTTGGCCCTCTAGCAATCTTATATCCTTCTAATAAATTACCGGCATGAAGAGCCATCATATAGCCGCGGCCATCTGTTTTAACAGGGCATCCATCTCTGCAATCAATTTGACGAATATAGTAATCAAGATCAGGAATGGTTACATCGTAAAGTTCTTGATAACTTTCATAGATCTCTTGCGAAGGATTTTTTGGATGTTCTTTTTCTTCCTGATCGGACATTGGCTCCCTTGAGTAATGAAACAAAATGTTTAAAAATCAAAGTAGTAATTTAGCAAGCAAAGTGTTTTTTTTAAAGATGATTTAATTAAAAATGAATTTAGATACAAATGACGCATAAAAACTACAGGATGGGAAGGATAAGGAATGGAATAGACCGTTAATTCATAAAGGTAATATAACGCAGAGACGGGGCGACCGAAATACGCAGAGAAGAACATTTAAACAATATAATTTTTATATTTTAAAAAGTTCTTCTTTGCGTCTCCCTGTCTCCCCGTCTCTGCGTTAAATTACCTTCGTGAATTAACGGTCTATTCTATTCTTATTATATCCATCCTGTAATTCTATACGTCATTTGTTCTGACTATAGCTTGAGGATTTTTTCGAGAAAGGGATGTATGGATAAATGGTTTCTTAAGCCTAAATAACTTTTTAAAGCCTCATGATTTTCTAGATCAGATTTTTTAATTGCTTTAATGAGGATATTCTTTGGGGTATGCTCAAGATCGATGAATTCCATCACTTGTGTTTTATATCCCTTGATTTCAAGAATCTGTGCCCGTGCTGCATCAGTGACCAAAGAAGCGAATCTTTCTTTTAAAATTCCGTGCTTTAATAAAGGGTTCAATGCCTCTTGATTAACTTGTGAATAAAGTTCGTGCTGACAACAAGGAACGCATAGGATGACTTTTGATTTCCAATGAATCGCTTTTTCTAAAGCTAAATCTGTCGCAATATCACAGGCGTGTAAGGAAATCATTAAATCGACGGATTTTGATGCTTCAAAATCTTTAATATCCCCGTGAATAAACTGTAAATCATGATCATAACCAAGCTCTTTAGTCAATTTTTGACAGTGTTGGATCACATCTTCTTTTAAATCTAAACCTGTTATGTGTATGGAATAACCTTTTGAAATTTTTAAATAATGATAAAGAGCAAAGGTTAAATAGGCTTTTCCACAGCCAAAATCGATAATATGTATGCGGTTTTTTTGATCCAGTTCTGGAACAATGTCTGCAATGATTTCAACAAAACGATTAATTTGACGAAATTTATCTCTTTTTGAAGAATGAACCTTACCTTCTTTATTCATAACTCCCAAATGAACTAAAAAAGGAATAGGTTCACCTTCATTCAATAAATAATTTTTTTCTCGATTATGTGTTAATTTTAAAGTGGATTTGGAAGGAGGTTTTTTTAAAAAAGTCACGTTTTCTTTTTTTCCTACTAAAAGATGATAGTCGGCAGATTGTGTATAGAAAAATACTTGTTTGTATTGATAAAGATGATTTTTTAACCATTCTAAACATAAAGATGGAGAAACATTTTTGTGAATTGCTTTTGATTCTTGGTGTTCTGTGATTTGATAAAGAAGTTGATTGTCAATTTGTAAAGGACGGATAATTGTTTTAGAATTTTTTAAATTTAATCGATTTTTACTTAAAACAATTTGAATGAGGGAATTTGTTTGAATAATTTTTTCAAGAGTTTGTTCGACTGTTTGTTTATCGTTCATGATTTAAAAATATGCTCTGTTTTCTGAACTTTTTTCCAATCATTGTCAAATTGTTCCATGCAATTCAAAGTTAAAGGGTCATTTTCGATTAATTTTTCAAATAACGCATCTTTTACAGTTACACCGTAAATTCCTGTTTCAGCACACTTTAAAACTTGTTCAACTTGATCTAGTGAAGCTGCAAGAATTCTCGTTTTTAGTCGATAAAGTTGAAAAATATGAACCATTTGCTTGAGAACAGAGATAGGATCCTTACCAGATTGTTCAATACGCCCAAAGTATGGAGCTACGAAGTCTGCCCCAGCAAGAGCGGCCATTAAACCTTGTCGAGAATTAAAAATCGCAGTTCCCATAGTCGAAATTCCTTGTCTAGAAAGGAGTTGAATAGCCTCCAAGCCATTTGTGGATACAGGAATTTTAATAATTAAACGATCGGAAATAGAGTGGTAATTTTGCCCTTGTTGAATCATTTCCGAAGTTTCATTGGCAACCACTTGTATGGCAACAGGGCCTTCTTGGTAATGTAATAAATCTTCTATTATATCTTCTATTGGTCGATAAGATCGAGAAATAAGAGTTGGATTTGTTGTTATTCCTGATAATAAACCAAAACGTTTTCCTTTTTTAACAATATTAATATTGGTAGTGTCTTGCCAAATATCCATAATGTAACCCTTTATTTCGTTCTAATTGTAAAAAAATAGCATAAAAAGCATTCCCTATCAAGATCATCTCATTTTCTTATTTTCTTATTTTCTTAATTCGATTAACTTTTTGTATTAATGGATATAGTTTGATTGATTCTTTATGGGAGAAAATTTATGAGTCGTTTCAGGATAGTTTTCCTTTTGATGACAATAATTTTAATGGGCTGTAAGCCAAAAATTGTTGGGGAAGGTCCATGGTTAAAAAAAATTGACTCTGAAGAACTTTCAAAGATTGTAATTAATTTTTCAGTATTAATGAAAATAGAAAAGCATTTGGAACTCGAAGATTCTTGGGCAGGATATGATGATTATATTACACAAATCGTTCTTAGATATTCTTCTCAAAGATTACTTACAGTTTATGATGCTCGTCAGGTAATGGTTGAATTAGTTGAGGAGTTTTTATCTCGAATAAATAATAATTCAATCATAAGTTTTGAATTAAATCGGTATCCTTTTACCTATAAAGATTTAGATGTTAAAATTAACTTCGAAAGTTATTTTGGACGTTATATTGATGAACTTTACGTAGGCACAGCGTGGTTACATAATGGTTGTCTATTATTTTATGCTTTTGATCGTAAGGACATGTCTTTAAATGGGATTGATTGGGATCATACGAGATTTGAGCCATATACAAAAAGTCGTGAGCTAGCCATCTTAAAGAGAGAAGCCGAGGCTCCTTTTGTTGAAAGTTTGGAAACGCGTGAGTTTCCACCTGCGAAACCAAGTACTTATGTTTATCAAAAATACTTTAGCCCAATTTAAAATTATAATGATTGTAGCCTAGGCTTTAGCCTGGGCTTGTTTTTGCAGGCTTTAGCCTGCAAGTCCAGTTAAAATTTATCATAGAAAAATTTTTACTTAGTCTGAGCTAAAATGTAAGTCTGAGATCTCGTTTATAATCGATTAAAATTTTGAGTAAAATGTAGCGTTACTTGCAGGCTAAAGCCTGCAAAAACAAGCCCAGGCTAAAGCCTAGGCTACAATCATCGATATTTCTTTTTTCTTTCTTTCTTTTATCCCTTATATACAATTCTTCATTACTTAAGTAAATCAAATTTAATAATTTCTTTAATAAAAACTTACAATTTATTTTTATAATTAAAAATATAATGTTTTTATTCCAATAATTAAAATTGATTAACATGATAGATAATAATTTAGAAAAACATGATTTTAATATTTATCCTGAAAAAATGAATTTTCAGGATAAAAAAACGACGGAAAATAAGGTTAAGTCTATAGCTTTAACTGTTTTTACTACTGTTTTTGGTGGGTTTATTGGTGGTACAATTGGAGTAGCATCTACGATATTGACAGGTGGGGCTGGCTTTAGTTTAATAGCAGTAGGAATTATTGGTGGTGCGGCATTAGGTGGTTCAGCTGGAGTAATTACAAATTTATTTTTTTATAAATTATTGAACCAAAAAATTAATTCAAAACATGATTTTTTATTAAATAAATTTGCAAAAATTTTAAAACAAATCAACACCTATAATTCCATTGAAAAAAATAAAATATCAGTAGGTTTGCATCGAAAATTTGAAAAATCTAAGCATCAATTTTCTATTTATAAAAGAAATTTAAAAAAAATTGTCAATATTACTCAAACACAAAATCAATCCATAGTAAATTTAAAAAATGTTTTTTATAAAATAAATTTTTCTACAAAACTTCAATTTTTAGGAAGAATAATTCAAGAAAAAATCAATAAGATTAAATTTTTTAAAAACGATCAAATAGAAAATATAATGTTTAATTATAGGTTATATGAAATAAATGAAATAAATCAAACTTTTGACTTATTAATTAATAAAATTAACAGTGAATTTAATAAAATTGACAAAGAAAAGCTAACAATTTTAAAAGAATATATTCTATTTTTAAAAAATGCGTATGAGAGTAATCAAGATCAATTACCAAACTTAGCAAATTCGTTTAAAAATGTTATCTTTATTAAAAATCACAATTCTTATACGAATTCATTATTTGAAGAAAATCGGGATCCATATTTCGATTTATCTCTATTTATAATTAAAAATGCACATAAATTTTTATAGTCAAAATTTTAATCAATGATCTGAATTGATAATTCTTATTATGGGTGTTAATCCAATCGTTTATTCATTCGAAAAGAAATAATAGTATAAAATACCGAGCCAATGATAATCATAGCTATAGAATCAGAAATGATTAAAGGCCACACATTTCCCACTAAAAATAGCGTTTGAAGAGAAGAGACAAAATATCGAGCAGGGATAACGTGTGTAAATATTTTTATAGGTAATGGCATACTAGCAATTTCAAAAATAAATCCTGATAAAATAAACCCAGGTAGGAAAGCGGCCACCATTGCACTTTGAGCTGCAACAAATTGATTTTTAGCAATTGTAGAAATGAGTAAACCTAGCCCCAATGCTGTAAGTAAGAAAATGCTAGATACAAAACCAAGAACAATAAAGGATCCTCTAAAAGGAATATGATAGTATAAGGTTGCAATAATCACACAAAGGGACATAGAGATCATTCCTAGAAAAAAATATGGAATTATTTTTCCAGTCAATAATTCTAGCATATTAACAGGCGTGGACATCAGTGCTTCCATCGTTCCTCTTTCCCACTCTCTTGAAACAACCAATGCAGTTAATAATGTCCCAATTAGTGTCATAATGATAGCAAGAGAGCCTGGTATAAGAAAATTTTTGCTTTCTAATTCTTCATTATACCAAAAACGAGGTTGTATATTTATTGGAGACGATTGAGAGGTTCCTCGACTGATATTTTCTTGTGCTAGCCAATTAACCCAAGCACCTTGAGCATAATTTTGAACAAAATTTGCTGTATTGGGTTCGCTTCCATCAGCAATGACTTGAATAGGGGCGGGGTCATTAGGTCTATGATTGAAAGTGGAAAAATAAGATGGAATAACGACGATTCCTCGAATTGTTCCACGTGTAATTTCTTCGATAAAAAAACGACGATCTCTTGCTATATGGGTTTCAAAAAATGGTGAATCAATGAATGATTGAGCAAAGCTTTGTGCGTTTGGTGATGTATCTTCTAAAACAAGTCCAACGCGTAGATGATTCATATCTAGCGAAACGCCATATCCATAAATAAACATAAGTAATAAGGGTAAAACAAAGCAGATGAGAATGCTGCTGGGGTCTCTGATAATCTGAGCAGATTCCTTATAGATAAGGGCTTTCATTCTGCGTGGGTTAAACACTATAGAGTGAGTCATAATTTTTAAAAAATTGGATAAAGCTTAACGCTTTACCCAATTATATTTTTATTAAGAGCCTAAGTATGTGATAACAATAGATGGTGGAACATTGTTTAATGTTATACTATTGCCAACTAAATCAACATATACAAAAGCTAAGATTTCGTTTGGATTAATTGTTTGCACAACAAAAATTCTAGTAATATCTTCTGTGGTGATTGCAGGTAAGGTTCCTACTGATGATACTGTTATCGCATTTAATTCAAAATGAAATTCACTAGTAACATTTACTGATGATAATGCTGGAATAACAATTTTGATTTCATAAAAACCAGCTGTTACTAATTCAAAATCATCGTTTACTATGTCATAAATAACATTTGTTCCTAATGATAATTGATTATTTGGAAAAGGTACATTTACTTGGGTTTGAGCACCTGTGGTAATGACGGCATTTGGAATCCCTGTTGCAAATATAAATTCTGCAGATGGTCCCGTAGCTCCTGTTACACCAGTTGCACCTGTAACGCCGGTAACACCAATTAAACCAGTGTCTCCTGTGGGGCCGGCTACTCCTGTAGCACCAATGTCTCCTGTGGCACCAGTTGGGCCAGTATCTCCAGTAGCGCCGGTTGCTCCAATTGAACCTGTAGCTCCAGTGTCGCCAGTGGCACCAGTTGGGCCAGTATCTCCA
>JAUXSJ010000228.1 GCA_030679615.1 Parachlamydiaceae bacterium
AAAAACAAAAAAATATTTTTTCTTTAATTAAGACCTCTGACACATTGGTTTCAGGAAATTCCTTCAATCGAACTTTCCTCGTTCGATCCTTTAACCCACAAATATAACGTTCAAAAAAGCAAACCAATTCCCTTTGAATTAAAAGTAGAACAAATAAATAAACCTAATTCATCAAATATAAATCATGTCAGTCAAACAGTACCCACTGAATGGCCAAATGCTCTCATACCTGTGATTAAAACTCAGAGTGACTTCAAAAGTATTTCTAGATCACCTAAATCATTATCGTTCATGAATTATTTATTCATTTTATTAGTGGGAGGATTATTTTTATTCTTTCAATATTACCTTCATAAATGGTTTGTTAATCGACCAAAACCTATTTATTTGTTAAGTAAACAATTACTAAAGCAAGCGATGGAGGCTCCTAAAGAATCCTATCAGCAATTACACCTTGTTGAAAAAGCTTTTTGGGCACGATTATGGGAAAAAGAAATTATTACATCAGGATCATTTAGTTGGGAGTTTATACCGGAGGATAAAAACTTAAAATCGGTTTATTCATTTTTGAATCAATTACAAGCTTGGCAATATGGTCCGAATAAAGATGTAGATCCGCAGTGGAAAGAAAAAATGAAAAGCTTGTTCAATAGTCTTACTTAATTTCACGAAAAAATAAGCATAGAATCCCAGCTTTTTCTCATTTGCATCAAAATTATTTTCATCTATTTTGTAAAGCCCTCAGAATACTTTTTGGAGTGCGAAGGCCCTGCCTTCGCTTTTGGTGCCATTTTTGAATCGATTAATTTAAGCAATAGAAGCTCATATAATCACGACATTCAAATACTTGAATTGGATCATATAAAACTATTGAAAGATATAAAAATGGATATCCCAACAAAAAAGCGAAGGCAGGGCCTTCGCACTCCATAGAAGATTCTGAATAGTTACTTCTTACGTTTATTACAGCGTAAAATAGTAATTCACGTAATTTTTACTCCCCGTCTCTTGCGTCTCTCCGTCTCTGCGTTAAAAAGTTCCATTCATATTTGAACAAATACGATTTATATCTATCCTGCTTATCCTGCCTATCTTGTTTTATTTTGTATGCTAACGTCTTATTTATGCCAAAACGCTCTCTTTCTCATGTTCAGACACGCTAACAGTCTGCTTTCCACGAGTCAGGTAAGATACAACATGAATCGAACATAAGCTTAAAAAGAATCCTGGGATCATTGGCACAATATCCAAATCAGTCACATAAGGATTCAATGTTGGCCACGTTGCAGCCACAATTCCCCCTACAGAAACACCAACAATTGCTCCATATTTATTTACTCTTTTTGAATAAAGTGCGCATAGAATCAATGGTCCAAACGAACTACCCAAACCCGACCAAGCATATTCTACAATAGACATGATCGTGGCACTCTGACCCCATGCTAAATAAAATGCTAGTAAGGCAAAAATAATTACCCCTGCTCTTGATGCAAAAACTAACTCTTTTGAAGAAGCCTTCTTATTAAGAATATGCCGATAAAAATCTTCAGACATGACTGTTGCACACACGAGTAACTGAGAATCCATTGTGCTCATATTTGCTGAAAAAATTCCACAAATAATAAAAGCTGCAACAAACGGAGCAAATAAAGTCGTTGTCATCTCAACAAACACCATTTCTGGTTTTTCTAATCCATTAGGAAAAAATGCTAAACCGATAAAACCCACTGCAGCAGCACTGGTCATAGCCAAAATTTGCCAAGTCATCCCTAAATATTTAGATTTGCGTAATTCTTCTACATGTTTGATCCCCATAAATTTTGTTAAAATATGAGGTTGCCCAAAATAACCTAGCCCCCAACCCACTAATAAAGAAAAAATAGCAAAAAATGATGTAAACGAAGCTTCTGGAAATAATGAAAAGACAATTCCTTTACTTTCACCGATCGTTAAAATATTATTTATACTTCCGATATGAGAAAAGGCAACAATAGGAACAATCATAATCATAACGAGTAGAAATACTCCCTGCACAAAATCTGTCCAAGCTACAGAGATAAATCCACCTGCTAACACATAACTAATAACAATCAAAATTGCGATTGAAATTCCAATATAGTAATTAATTGAAAAAAGAGACTCAAATAGTCGCCCTGTTGCCACGAGTCCTGAAGATAAATAATAAGTCATAAAAAAAAGAATCATAATGGCACTAATATTCCGAATGATTCCTGAATGATCTCCAAAACGTCGTTCAAAAAATGTGGATAAGGTACTACTGTCATATTTTTCAGTTTGTGTACGTAAACGTGGAGCAACAAATTGCCAACATAAAAACATCCCAAGAATTAACCCAATCCCAACCCATAATTTATAAGGTCCTGAAACAAAGATAGCCATGGGAAATGCCATAAATAACCACGAGCTCATATCATCTGCATGGGCTGAAATAGCTGTCACCCAGTAATTGAGTTTACGATTTCCTAATACGAAGTCTTTTTCTGTTGTATTTTTTTTTCGAGAGCAAAGTCCTATTGTGATTAAAACACTGAAATACAGTCCCATGGCCAATAATTGATCGAACATAGCATTCTTCTCGCTTACAGGTTTTTATTATGAATTTTTTAAGATGCCCCAAAAGGGCATCTTTTTGAAATAATACCGGAATTTTTTGTTATCCGTTTGTAATTAATAAGCCTTAGCAAATATAGCTTCTTTAGTTGCAGGCTTACCAGTTAAAATACATGTCCCTTCCACACCATCCTGATCAAAAGGAAGACATCGAATGGTGATTCCATATGTTCCCTTTAAATCTTTTTCAGATTGACTATCTTCAGACCATTTTGCCCGAACAAATCCTTTATTGTTTGGATCAGAAAAAAATTCAATTAATTCTTCTTCGGTTTTGATATCCCGCCGAATATGTTGATTGCGAAACTGTTCAGCTTGAGCCAAATAATTTGATTGAATTTCACCTAAAGTTTTAATAAAGAAAGGGACAATTTCATCAATATGCATCTCGGACAAGGTGGTATGTTGATTAGGATCTTCATCTCGACGATGAAACATTATTGATTTTTCGGCAACTTCTCTGTTTCCAATTCTCATGATAATTGGGTAACCTTCTCTGACTGCATCCCATTGTTTTGACCCTGGTCCTTTATCGCTATTATTAACTCTTATGCATATTTTTTGATCAAAAAATCTTTCTTTTGTCTCCAAAAATACTTTTTGTATATTAGCAATATATTCATCCCTGGCTTCAGATTTTTTTCCAGATGGAATGACAATAATATGCACTTTAGCTAAACGTGGAGGGATTCTCATTCCGTAATCATCTGCATGACTCATAATCAAACATCCAATCAAACGTGTGCTTATTCCCCAAGATGTTGTTTCAACATTACATTTCACATTATTTTTGTTTTTAAATTGAATATCAGACATTTTAGCAAAATTTTGACCTAAATAATGAGACGTTCCTGCCTGAACAGCTTTTCCATCTTGCATCATCGCTTCTAAACAAAAAGTTCTTTCAGCGCCTGCAAAACGTTCTTCTTCAGATTTTTCACCAATTATGACCGGTAAAGCGCAAACATTAATCATAAATGCTGCATATACTTGAGCCATTTTCAAGGCGTTTTCCATTGCTTCATCTTTATTTGCAAAAGCACAATGCCCTTCTTGCCACAAAAATTCCATTGTTCGTAAAAAAGGTCTTGTATGATGCTCTGCACGCACTACATTCGCCCATTGATTTACTTTTAAGGGAAGTTCATTATCTTCTAAAATTGTTTCCCTAAAAAATTCTCCGATAATTAGTTCAGAAGTTGGACGAACGACTAAAGGCTCTTCTAATTTAGAATTCGGATCAGGAATCATTTTTCCATCAGCATTTTTTATCATACGCAAGTGAGTTACCACTGCACATTCAGGAGCAAACCCTTTCATATGATCGCTAGCTGCTTCTTTTTCAAAAAATTTTGCAGGTATAAAAATCGGAAAATAATGATTTGTAGCTAGATCTTGTTCGTTTAAAATTTGATTGAATTCACTGGTGATTTTTTCCCAAATTGCTACTCCATTTTTTAATATATTCATACAGCCCGATACTGCACTGTTTTGTGCTAATTTCCCTTCTTTTAATACGCTTTTGTACCACTTTGGAAAATTTTTTTCGCGAGTGAATGGAAGTAAATGATTTGGCTTAATTTTTGGTGTGAATCCTAGTGGTCCCATCTTACTTGTCTCCTTATCGTTATCGAATTTTTCGTCAATTTTGAATTTTTAAATGCATTGTGGGTTCAGATGCATGCAGGATGCTTATAAATAAAATTTTTCATTTAATTCAATATAAAAATTTGATTTAACAATAAAAAATGATTAAAAACATTCCTTTACACTATTTAAAGCGGTATCTTAATTTTTTCTTATTTTTTTTTCATTTCCCTCTTGCAAAAAAATCATCTATTTTGCAAAATAATAGTCAATTCTACGCGCCTGTAGTTCAGTGGTAGAACTGTAGCCTTCCAAGCTACTAGCGTCAGTTCGATTCTGACCAGGCGCTTATAGATAATCAATCGATTATCTATTCTTTCCTTATAAATATTATAAACAACCAAGACCGAAATCTTATTTACAATAAGATGCCGTCGTCAACATAAAGGGACAAGGCTTGGCACAGAATAAAAAAGAATTAAGTATTTCCATTAAGGATTTACTAGAAGCTGGTGCACATTTTGGACACCAAACTAGCCGTTGGAATCCAAAAATGAAGCGTTTCATTTTTGAAGAACGCAATGGACTCTACATTATCGATCTAGCTAAAACACTACAACAAATTCGTGATGCAGTTGAAGTGGTTCGAGACATGGTTTCTCGTCATAAATCTATTCTTTTCGTTGGAACAAAAAAACAAGCTAAAGCCGTTTTACGTGATTTAGCTGAAATGTGTGACGAATTCTATGTTTGCGAAAGATGGTTAGGAGGATTCCTCACTAATTTACCAACAATTCGTAATTCTGTTAAAAAACTTGAGCGTATTGAAAAAAGAATTGCAACTGGTGGTGAAGGTTTAACAAAAAAAGAACTCTCACTTCTTTCAAAAGATCAAATCAAACTAGAAAAGAACTTAGAGGGTGTACGTGCAATGCGTAAGCCTCCAGGACTTTTGATTGTTGTTGATCCAGGTAAAGAGCATTTAGCAGTATCAGAAGCGAAAAAATTAGGCATTCCTGTCATGGCTCTTGTGGATACGAATTGTGATCCAGATCCAATTGATTACGTTATTGCATGTAATGATGATGCTCTAAAAAGCATTAAGTTAATCATTGAAACTCTTACTCATGCAATTGCTGATAAGAAAAATGACATGAAAGTTTTTGCAAATAAAGAAGAACAGTCTGACGACGGTAAGTCAAATAAAAAACGACGGTCAGGAGATGTTCAAGAAGAAGATTTTGCAGTTGAAACTGCTGTTAAGGAGGAATAATCCATGACAATTACAGCAACAATGGTTAAAGAACTACGCGACAGAACAGGCGTAGGAATGGGTGATTGCAAAAAGGCTTTAGAAGAAGCTAATGGAGACATGGATCTCGCAATCACAAATTTGCGTAAAAAAGGTTTAACTTCAGCTGGTAAAAAAGAAGGAAGAGAAACAAAAGAAGGAATGATTGGTATTAGCGAAACGCCCAATGCAATTGGAATCGTTGAAGTCAATGCAGAAACTGATTTTGTAGCAAAAAACGACCGCTTTAAAGAATTTGTTAGCAATATTGCAGAAGAAGTTGCATTAACAAATCCTCCTTCTCTTGATGCTTTTTTTCAGCAACAGTTTTCTAAGGATTCAAGCCTAACGATTGATCAATATCGAGCGACGATTATTCAAGCCATTGGAGAAAACATCCAAATTAGACGTATTCTTTGCTTACAAAAGTCAGATACGAAATCATTTGGACTCTATTCTCACTTAGGTGGAAAAATTGTCACAATGGTAGAATTAACCGGAGCAAATAGCGAAGAAGCATTAGCAAAAAACATTGCGATGCATACTGCAGCTGCTGCACCAGAGTATTTATCTCCAGAGACAGTTCCTGCTCATATCATTGAAAATGAGAAAGAGATTGCAAAAGCACAAATGCAAGGTAAGCCTGCTCATATCATCGATAAAATTATTGATGGTAAAATTAATGCTTATTTTGAATCAGCTTGTCTCGTATTACAAAAATACATCAAAGATGACAGTCTATCGATCACTGATTTAGTTAATCAAAAAGCCAAAGAAATTGGAAAGCCTTTAACGGTTACTAATTTTATCCGCTGGTCTGTCGGTCAATAATTTTCATTTCTATTAGTCAGGTATCGTCTGAAAAGATGATACCTGACTTAATTTCTACCCAAACAATTTTCTAATATAAAATTTTCAGGTTCTATATGAATTTTGAATGCCTTGATACACTACTTCATTATTATCAAAAATGGGATAAAGAATCATTTAACGAATGCCGTAAAATCTCCATAAAATTGGGAACAAGAAAAGTTTCACTGGTAATGAATAAATCAACTGAATTTCAGGAAATCATTGATACACATTTTTCCGGTTTTTTTCAAAAAAATTATCTATTTGTT
>JAUXSJ010000229.1 GCA_030679615.1 Parachlamydiaceae bacterium
TGCTTAAATTGATGACATTGGACTACTAAGCCAGACCCCAATTGAAAGTCACTGCTACTCAACGGTGACCGACTTGGCCAAATTCCTTGGATGATCAATATCTGCTCCCCTCTTCTTCGCGATAAAATATGCTAACAACTGAACAACAATCGTTGTGGGTATCACTGCTAATTCATCTGTTGTTTGAGGAATATAAATAACATGATCACATATGCTTTCCAACTGAGCATCCTTATTCATCGCTATAGCTAAAATTTTTCCATTACGTGCTTTAATCTCCATCAAATTGCTTAGTAATTTTTCATAAGTTGTATGATTTGCACATAATGCGACCGTCGGACAGTCTTCATTAATCAATGCAATCGGACCATGTTTAATTTCGCCAGCTGGATATCCATTTGCATTAATATATGAAATTTCTTTTAGCTTTAATGCACCTTCCAAACTAGTTGGGTACATATATTGTCTTCCAAGAAAAAAGAAATTTTCATAATTTGCATATTGTTCAGCAATTTTTGCTATATGATTTGCTTGTTCTAATACAGCTTCAACTTGCTCAGGTAATTTTAAAAGAGATTGTAAAAAATCTTGTCCTTCGATTTTACTCATATGTCTCATACGAGCCATCATCAAAGTAAATAAGGACAAAATAGCTACTTGGCTTGTAAAGGCTTTAGTGGAGCAAACACCAATTTCCGGACCTGCTTTTAGAAAAATTGTATAATCAGCTTCTCGAGAAAGAGTAGAACCAGCCACATTGCATAATGCTAATACCTTAGCTCCTTTAGCTTTCACTTCACGCACTGCTGCTATTGTATCAGCAGTTTCTCCTGATTGACTAATTGCTATAACAAATGTCCCAGAAGGAATAATTGGATTTTTATAACGAAACTCTGAAGATATTTCTACCTGAACAGGTATACGTGCTTTTTCTTCTAACATATAAGCCGCTACATTTCCTGCATGCCAAGAAGTACCACAACCTAATATCAAAACTCTTTCTACCTTTAATAATTCCCCTGCATCACATGTCAATTCTTCAAAAAGTGCTGTACCATATTCAGGTAAAAACCTTGCTAATAAAGCATTTCGCAAAGACTGAGTTTGATCGTAAATTTCTTTTAATGTGTAGTGTTCGAAATCGCCTTTTGAAATTTCAGCAACATCATAATCTAGAACACTCAGTTTTTTTTCGATTGAATGTTCAGTGTTATAAATCTGCTGACTATTTGCCTTGATCACTGCAATTTCTGAATTCGACAAATAAATCGCCTGACGTGTATGAAAAGCAAAAGCAGTGGGGTCTGAAGATATAAATGCTTCATTTGTTCCTATGCCAATAACTAAAGGTGCTTCTTGAGCAACAGCGATAATTTCATCTGGATGATCACGGTGAGTTAAAGCAATCCCATAAGCGCCCTTCAACTCAATGACACTTTTTTGTACTGCTTGAAGAAGATTCCCTTCATAATGACTAGAAATTAAATGTGCAATCACTTCTGTATCGGTATCTGAAAGAAACGAAATACCTTTTGCTTTTAATTGCTGTCTTAATTCATGGTGATTTTCAATTATACCATTATGCACTAAGGCCAAGGAACACTTATTATCAAGATGAGGATGAGCGTTTTCTTTGGTGACTTTCCCATGTGTTGCCCAACGCGTTTGACCTATAACAGAAGCTGGTTCATGTTGAAATTTTTCTAATTCTTGCTCTAATACAGAAATCCTTCCCACTTCTTTACAGAAATGTATTTTCCCGTCATTAACCCAAGCTACTCCAGCAGAGTCATACCCTCGATACTCTAGTTTTTTTAAACCATCTGTGACAACTTTAATGGCATTTTTTGATCCGATATAGGCAAAAATTCCGCACATATATAACCTTATTTCTATTCGATTTTCACACCAATTTCATTTTGAATTACTAATGCAACTTCATTGGCTAATTGATTGACTTGTTTTTGTTTCATTCCCTCAACCATTACTCGACATATATCTTCTGTTCCTGAATAACGAACTAATATTCGCCCAGAATCACCTAAAATTGCTTCAACATTATCAATAGCAGGCTTTAGGCTTGGTATTGTTTCAAAAGGCGGCTTTAATTTAACTTTAACATTTACACATACTTGTGGATAACGTTGGAGAGAAGCAAGATCTGATAATTTGGAATCCGTTTCGATCATAATACGCAATACTTGAAGTGCGCAAACGAGTCCGTCACCTGTCGTATTATAATCATGAAAAATCACATGACCACTTTGTTCACCACCCAGATTTGCATCATGGAAGAGCATGTCTTGAATGACATTCCTATCCCCTACTTGAGATTGAATG
This sequence comes from Parachlamydiaceae bacterium, assembly GCA_030679615.1. GTDB lineage: Bacteria > Chlamydiota > Chlamydiia > Chlamydiales > Parachlamydiaceae > JAUXSJ01. The sequence continues at coordinate 2,341 of JAUXSJ010000229.1, forward strand.
ACTTCAATCCCCAAACTTTCCATTTCTTTAATAAATCCAAGATTGCTCATGACTGTACCAACAACACGATTATTTTTAAGTACACCACGTTTTTGCATGTCTTTGGCGCAAATTGCTAGAATTGTGTCACCGTCAATTATTTGTGCGTTTTCATCGACCATAACGACTCGATCTGCATCTCCGTCTAAAGCAATTCCTACGTCTGCACGATGTTCAATCACTGCTTTTTGGACTTCTTCAGGATGCATCGATCCACAATTTAAATTAATATTTAGTCCATTTGGTTGAATACCAAGACAAAATACAGTCGCATCAAGTTCTTTAAAAACAAGTGGAGCTACACGATAGCCTGCTCCGTTAGCACAGTCTAAAACGATTTTTAAATTCTTTAACGATTTGCCTCGTGGAAAAGTGCCCTTAACAAATTCAATATAGCGTCCATCTGCATCACTAATTTTAGTGTTTTTACCTATGTCAGCACTTTCAGGTAAATAATCTAAAAAATGATTTTCTTGAATGAGCGCCTCTATGTCAGTTTCTAAACCATCTTGAAACTTATATCCTTCAGAATCAAAAAATTTAATACCATTATCATAAAAAGGATTATGAGAAGCTGAAATAACAATCCCTGCATTAGCTCGATAGGCTCGTGTGATAAATGCTACCCCAGGCGTCGGTAAAGGACCAACCATTAAAGTATCCACACCCATAGAACAAAGACCTGAAATAAGAGCGTTTTCAAAAACGTAGCATGAAAGCCTTGTATCTTTTCCAATAACAACTCTTGATTTTTGATACCGTTGACGTAAAATAACTCCAGCAGCCCTTCCTAACGCAAGAGCGATTTCAGGTGTCATGGGTGATTGATTAGCTTTTCCTCTTACCCCATCTGTTCCAAAAATTTTTTTTGGTCGATCAAATTTCATTGTTTTCCTTTAACTTTTTGCACTTCCAACTCACATAATGAAACTTTAAAACAACCAGCATTATATAGGATATAAAGTTTTAAAGCCTAATTGATTCTAACTCCAAAACATGATATCATGCAGCGTCAACTTTAAAATTTTAATTCAAATTTCATTAAATATCAGGAAATCGAATAAATGACACCCGAAGAATTAGCAGCTTTGCATCCTAAGCTTTACCATGTGACAGAAACTGGTGCATGGGCGAGCATTCAAAAAATAGGTTTATTATCTACAAGTCATTTATTAGATTTATTTGAAATTAATTCTACCCAAAGAGAAGTAATCGAATCAAACAGAAGAGCAAAGCCTATAGAAATCTCACATCGATTTTATGGAAACATCATGATTAATGATCAGTTTCCACTACAAGAAAACGCTCTTTCTAAATGCCTCGATGACAATCTGTATCCCAAAGACTGGTTAAAACTCTTAAATTCACGTGTCTTTTTTTGGCCTTCTGAATAGCATCTAGAAAGGCATTTATCTGCTCGCTTAAATAAAAATCGAAAACGTGAAGTGATTATTATTGATACATTAAGTCTAGCTACTGCTTATGCCGAACACATTGAACTTTGTG
>JAUXSJ010000230.1 GCA_030679615.1 Parachlamydiaceae bacterium
TAAATAATATGCAATCAACTTCAATAATCTACCATAATATTTCTAAAATATCTTATTACACAACTAAACCTGTAGAAGTGATTGTTGATGGAATTTTTGCTCTTTTCTCAAAAGCTATAATTAATTTAGATGAACTCAGTAGACAAAAGAACCCAAAATGGACAGCAGCTCACACATTCTCAACAGCTATCCTTATATCTCTCATTTTGGGTTATACAATTCTTTTGTTTACGTCCTCCCTCTTTAGACAAGCCTTAAAAATTTATAGTTATGCATTTTTCCTTTTGAAATTACGCAATTGGACCTTTCAATTTGCTTCTTATAAAGGATATGAAACTCTTGTAAAAGTTATTTTGTTGCTTGGTGCAGATCCTAACAAGAAAAATTTTGAAAACTTCGCTTCAATTCATTATGCCTCAAGGAGTGGTAATTCGAATATTCTAAAAATCTTATTAGAGAGCGGTGCGGATCCAAATTTACCTGGCGGACGTGACTTTAAACACGGTTACGATCTAGAGATTTTACCCTTAGATAGAGCCATTTTAAGTGGGGATGTAGAAACCGTTAATACTCTTATTCCTCTTTCATCCACACCTTTAAAGGATACCTATTTATTAGATGCAGCCCGCTTAAATGTTGATTTATTTAAAATGCTTGTGAATAAACAAGGATTAAATCCAAAAACAAAAATCTTGGATAAAACGCTTGTTTATTCAGTTTGCAAAGATCGTCTAACAACTAATAGCATCGAAGTCCTTCGCTTTCTTCTTGAAGAATGCCAGCTCGACGTCAATGAATCATCTAATGAATCCGGTATAACTCCTCTGCATCTACTAGCCTGTAGTTATCGTAATCAACAAAAAAATGAATATTTTGAGCCTGTTGTCCAGCTTCTATTAAAACATCAAGCAAACATCAACGCTAAAACCATAGACGGAAACACTTGCTTACATTTTGCGGCTAGAGAAGTAAACATTCGTTTCTTAAACATTCTCCGCTCATCACCTCAGTGGAATCAGCTTGATAAAGCTCCTGTTAACAACTTAGGAGAAACGCCTCTTCAATACTCCTTTGTATCTCGCTACCATATCCCTAATAATTTTAATCAAGTTGTCACCTTTTATGTTAAAGAACTAAATGCCGATCTCAATGTATTAGATTTGAATGGATGTTCCCTTCTTCACAAAATAGCCTCTAATGATTTAGAAGATCAGATTGAGGTAAAAGAGTTACAAATTCTTTTTGATCATGGAATTAAAGTCTATGAAGACCAAATGGGTCGAACGCCTATGCACGCAGCGTTTATCAAACTTGCCAGTTCCTCATGTGGAACAGCGATGGCTACTTTTTTATTCGAAAAGGGATTGGATCTAAATGCTCAGGATAAAGAAGGCAGAACACCCCTCCATTTAGCTATTTGTGAATTCAAAAAAGTAAATCTATATGACTATAAAACTATTATTGATTCTATACACACACTAGCTTCTATGCCATCTATCGATTTAAATGTGCAAGATTCTCAAGGGCGCACTGTGTATCATCTATCAGCTATAGCAAGCCATGAAATTCCCGGTCTATATAACCTATTAAATCAAATCAAACCTGATTCTTTAATAACTGACAATTTGGGATTCTCTGCTTTGGATTACAAAAATATGAACGCTCAAGAAAGAGTAAAATATTTTAACGCAGATACTATTTAAAAGAACACACATGACAATGAGTCCATTTTAAATTAATTGCTTAAAATTTTAATTAATCCAATTATTTTTTAGTAATTGAATTAATAATTTTAATTAAGAGCTTTTATGTCTTTTTTAGGTTGTATTGTCATTTGGAACTAAAAAACTAGAATGTTTCTAGCCCTGTGATTTACTCTGTCGCAGTTACACTGCTTAAATGCTTGGTCTTTTAACCTCAAGCTGCATTCGAGTCTATCGACTCTTCATTTGCATGAGGCTAGATGCTTCCATCGCTATCGCGATTCGTTTCACTAAACATAAGTTGATTATAAAAATTATAATTCATCACTAAATAAATATTTTATTAGCATTCTTCATCAAGTTGATATAATTCATTTATGCTAAACGAAATGAATCGCGATAGCGATGGAAGCATGTAGCCTCATGCAAATGAAGAGTCGATAGACTCGAATACAGCTTGAGGTTAATGACCCAAACGCATTTGAGCAGTGTAACTGCGACAGAGTAAATCACACAGACTTTGATAATTACGAATGCGATACGGATCCATGTCACTGTTGGTTACTCATGACAATGAATGCCTCTAAATTAGCTTAGTGGATTATTAAAAAAAATTTGATATTTTATTTTTTTGTATTAAAGTAAAATATACTTACATTTTAAAAGGAAAAGATCATGGAAAATCGTTTAAATCCAAATGGAATGTTTGTAGACGTAATTCATACAAATCCAAATCATTCAAACAATACATATATAACTGGAAATAAAGATTATGTTTATTCTAATAGCTCCAAAGACATTACCTTAAAGCAAAGCATTGATGCAGGTACAGGAACAATCACTCTAGTTGCCCATTCCATTTTTATTGGACATGATATTACGCTTAAAGCCAGTAAGATTATTCTGAATTCTAAGTATGAACTTGATTGCAAAGGAACTCTTCAATGCAATGACCTTCAAGATTACTCTAAAAAATGTTTTATTCATAAATGGGAGTTTACTCAACTTAAAGGTTTTCATAAAAATGCAAAATAGCGTAGTAACCTTAAATGAACCTTCTAATCTTTATAACATTAATTATTTAGATCATTCAAAACACTTACATATCCAAAAAAATAAAGATTTTACTTTTTCTGATAATTCGAAAGCATTAATCATCAAAAAAAGCATTGACAGATACAGGAACTATCCATTTGGTTGCTCATTCTATTCTCATTGAACAGGGAATTTATCTACGAGCTAAAAAAATCATCCTTGAAGCAGACGAAGTCACTTCCCTAGGCTCTCTTTATCACAATAACCTAGAAATTCGCTCTAAAAAAAGTCATATTTATTTAGAATATCCTTGGAAAAATTATACGTATAAGCTACTTAATGTAAAATACATGGAATTTTTAGAAAAAATAGGAATAGAAAGATTTTTTGTAAGTAAACATTAAAAGAAAGAATGAACGAAGAATTATAAGATAATCATCTTGAAAAGATGAGTCTTGATGGACTCGAACCATCGACCCCCTCATTAAAAGTGAGGTGCTCTAACCAACTGAGCTAAAGACTCTAATTATTGACCCCAAGGGGATTCGAACCCCTGTCGCAGGAATGAAAATCCTGTGTCCTAGACCTGACTAGACGATGGGGCCAGGTCTTCTTCTATTCATTTCAAGACCCTTTTACGGATCTTTTGTTGAATATTTAACGAAGAGGCTTAATCGTAGCTAATCGCTCTTTTTTTCGCAACATTTAAATTGTTGAAATTTCTTTTTCTTTCTTGTCTGCGATCTCATCTGCTTTCTTACAGTACTCATCAGTAAGATCTTGTGTCAATTTTTCTTGTTTTTTTAACACATCTTCTGCCACTTCACCATTAGCTTTTAATTTACGAATAAGATCATTTGCTTCTCTTCGAATATTCCTAATGACAATTTTCACTTTTTCTTTTTCTTCATGACATAATTTAATCATTTTTTTTCTAAAATCATCTGTCATCATCGGAAACGTCACACGTACTGCTTTACCATCCACCATAGGTGTGATTCCTAAATTGGCTTTTAAAATCGCTGTGTTAATTGTCCCTGCATGATGCGGATCGTATGGAGTGACTAGCAACTGCCGAGGCTCAGGCTTAGATATCGATCCAATCTCCTTTAAACGCATTGGCGATCCATAAACCTCAACTGTCAAATTTTCAATCATTCCCGGATTAGCGCTTCCTGTACGAATGTTTTGCAATTCCACTTTAAAATGCTCAATCGCTGCTGTCATTTTTGCTTTGATTTGATCTTGCATGTTCATTATTTTCTCCTCCAAACCTATTCTACAATTGTTCCGTGTTTTAAATCAGATAGCAATGTTTCTAATGATTCTTCATACAATCGATTCATATTAAAAACAAAAATTGGAATTTTATTATTCCGACATAGATCGATAGCTGAAGCATCCATCACTTGTAATTTTTCTGCAAGTACTTGTGTGTATGAAATTCTGTCATATTTTTTCGCATCATGATGAATCAAGGGATCCTTATCGTAAATCCCATCCACTTTTGTCGCTTTTATTAATAAATCTGCTTCAATTTCACTTGCTCGTAATGCCGCCGCTGTATCCGTTGTAAAAAAGGGATTCCCTGTCCCCCCAACAAAAATCACTACGTTGCCTTTCTTTAAATATTCATTCGCTCGATTCCATTGATATGTTTCAACTACTTTTGGACACTCTAACGCACTCATCACACAAACGGGGATTCCCAATGATTTTAAAGACTCTTGTATTGTCAATCCATTTAAAATTGTCGCTAACATTCCCATTTGATCGGCAGGTGTACGAGGAATACCCATTTGCTTTAATTGCTCCCCTCTAAAAATGTTACCGCCTCCAATAACAACAGCTAATTCTATCCCTTCTTTATGGATGCGACTTAAATATTCTGCAACTTTTTGCGACGCTTCTAAATCAATCCCAAAATTTTTATTAGATTTTAATGTTTCTCCTGACAACTTTAGCAGAACTCTTTGAAAGGGCTTTTTTTTCATAGTTTTTTCTCTTTATCTCTCTTAATAAAACATGAGTCATGTTGATTCTTCAATGATTAATCCTGTAGGCAAATGATCTCCAAACAGCTCATCTTGCTCATTAACTGACAATAAATGAACCTCTAACAACCATTTTTCTAATTCCTTATTTGGATAACAATTCAAAATTTTTTGAATCGTCTCTTCAGAAAGATTGAGTTCTCGATGGTCTGTTTTTCTTGCTAATTGAGAAAATACAAAAACAAAGGAATCCATTTGCTCTTCTTTTCTTTTACATTGAAGAAGCGTTTCAATCCATCGTGTACAAATTTCTTTTGGAATGACTTGACCAGCTGAACCATATAATAATTGTCTTGATCCAATTCTTGCTAATGCCCAAAAATCACATGCAAGACCCTCTTGACGTTTAATGCGATCAATAATCGCTTCCCCTAATTTCACCTTAAATGGAATATCCAATCTTTCTAATGAGGCTATCATACGGATTTTTTCAGAATATAAATAGGCCTCATTTTTCCTTTTTACTTCAATTTTTCCACTTTTTTTCTCAATCACTAAAGGAAACCATTCGCCTGCAATTTGCATTTGCTGACCTTTGTTTAACCCACCTGAAATACGTCTAAAACATATGCACAATTGTATCAATAAATCATTGGATTTAGAGGATTTTAATTCTGAAAGAATGGTTTTCCATAATTCTTTTATTCGAAAATCATCTAAGGCAAATCCATATCCTGGTCTCAATAAAAAACCAGCTAAATTCCACCACCGCACTTCATGTTCCATTGTCAACTTTCGCTGCTGGGCTAATTTTAACAAGACATCTGACAATTCTCTAAGAATGCTTGGTCCCCATTCATAGCGAGTCAATTGAATTTCTTTTTCAATTTTTTCAATGATTTGAGAAGGTTTAAATGAAGAATGAGTTTGAAACAAGTCTTCTATCATTTTTTTAGAGGGAAGTAAAAATCCTTTTTCAAAAGTCTGATCATTCGACGAAAATGAATTTTTTAATACTGATGCATCCTGAACATTTGATTTTAATTGGAATTCTAAATTCCAACGATGTTCGCTTATTTGAGATTCTAACCAGAATTCGATCGTCCCAATCTCAGTTAAACGTATTCCCAATCGAACAGGCAATAAAGGCTCTGGATCTTTCCCTTGCCCACGTCCATATCTCAATATTGTTTGAATGGGGGGTAATGATTGAATTTCATTCGCATCAATCAAAACCATTTCGCCTTGTTGGTCATTTAAACGCACATGAGATGTCATTAATTGAAATGTAACAGGCGTATTCGCTCTTAGTGAAAAAACTTTCTCAGGATGATAAATATCCCCTTCCTGAGAACCTCTAGGAAGTAAAGTTAAGGCTTTGTTGATGACTTGATTTTCATTTTCTTTAACATCCACTTTCAAATAATAAGATCGAGGGGACCCTCCCCGGATTCCTACGCCAAAGCCACGACGAACTTTACCATAGTAAGCTGCTCCTTTAGCAACAGCTAAATCAAGACTTTCTGAAGTGAGTTGCTTCAATGATGTAGATGGAAACCAAGTCATCAAATTTTCATAAATTGATTTTTGAAAACTTTCAGGTTTAAGTGTTCCCCCATTAAAAAGAAGATAATTAATCCCCTGACCTTTATCTAAAAAATGAGATTGTTTAAGAAAGTAAGCCAAATGCTTAATAATAGAAGGCTCATCTTCATATGGAAGACCCATTGTGCGAAAACCGCGTGTCTTTTTTAATTTCAATGCCTCTTCAAGGGAATATTTTCCAAAAAAGCCTTCAAGAATCAAGGATTCAATTTCTGATTGTGTAATCGAAGTCGTCAAACTCCCTTTGATCACAGAAGAACCAGTCCCTTGCAAAACGATTGTTTTAATCGCTTCTTTGTCTTCAGTGTGAAGAAGTTCTTCCTTAGCTTTTCGCGCCTCAGCGATTAATTGTAACCATTGTGACGAACTCAAGGCTGTTTCTTCTTTTTCTTTTATTCGCTTTTCAAGAAAATAAGCAATCGTCACATCAATGTTATCTCCACCAAGGAGCAAGTGGTCGCCCACATTCACGCGTTGAAAAGATAACTCTTGATTTTGTTGAACAACTTCAATCAAGCTAAAGTCTGTTGTTCCACCGCCAACATCGCAAACAAGAATGAATTCACCCGCTTTAAATACCTTTTTCCATTCCTGTTCATGTTTTGAAATCCAACTATAAAAAGCAGCTTGCGGCTCTTCAATAAGAGTCACATGCAAAAGACCTGCTTTTTGTGCAGCCTCTATAGTTAAAGATCTTGCCACTTCATCAAAAGATGCCGGTACCGTCAAAATCACTTCTTGTTCTTCTAAAACAAGATTTGGATTACCTTTTGACATGAGATGATTCCAGGCATCTCTTAAATGAGATAAATAAGCCGTTGAAGCCTCTACCGGACTTAATCGATGAGAAACATCAGCTGCTTCAATGGGGAGAATTTTATCGCGACGATTGGCTGCTACATTACATAACCAACTCTTTGCAGATTGAATCAAACGAGAAGGAATGCGTGCCCCTTCTTGCTTGGCCAATTTACCAACAAATTTTACCGTTTCTTCTTTCCAGGGTAATTGAAGAGAACCCTTTGGCCATTCTCCAGAAGCTGTCAAATAACAAAAAGAGGGTAGGACTTGAAGGGATTCTACTTTTCCTTGAGAAGAAAGTTGTGGAATAGAAAAAAGATGAATAGGAAGCGAAGGCTGCTCCGTATCAACAAAAGTTAAAGCACAATTTGTTGTTCCAAGATCTATTCCAACTATATAGCGCATTATTTTAACATTACCTCAGCAGGTACATACTCGTACCCTAAATCGTGAGCAACAAATTCGTTTGTCACTTTTCCATCACAAACATTAAGTCCTTCTCGTAATCCTGGATGATCTCTTAAGGCGTTTATCCATCCTTTATTCGCAATCATCAATGCATAGTTAGCTGTCGCATTTGTCAATGCTTCAGTTGAAGTTCTTGCACACGCTCCCGGCATATTCGTCACGCAATAATGTATAACTCCATCAACAACATAAGTTGGATGTGCATGAGATGTAGGCTTAGAAGTTTCTGAACAACCCCCTTGATCAATGGCCACATCAACAAACACCGAACCTGGGCTCATTTTTTTAATCATTTCATGAGTAACAAGCTTTGGAGCTGTTTTTCCTGGAATCAAAACTGAACCGACAACAAGGTCTGATTCAATTAAACTTTTTTCAATATTCGATGGAGACGAATAAAGTGTTTTTAAACGTGGACCAAATAAAGAATCTAACATTCTTAATCGGGATAAATCTCGATCAATAATCGTTACATCTGCCCCAAGACCCAAAGCCATTCGCGCTGATTCAGTCCCTACAATTCCACCGCCGATAACAGTCACTTTTGCTGGAAGCACTCCTGGAACTCCGCCTAACAAGACACCTTTTCCTCCATTGTTTAATTGCAAACTCGTTGCCCCCACTTGAATGGCAATGCGTCCAGCAATTTCACTCATTGGAATGAGCAAAGGAAGTCTACCATGAGCATCTGTCACAGTCTCATAAGCAATAGCAACAACTTTGCTATCGACTAATTGTTTTGTTTGAATTGGATCTGGTGCAAGATGAAGATAACAAAATAAAATTTGACCTTTTTTTAATAAAGGATACTCACTTTCTTGAGGCTCTTTTACTTTAATGATCATTTCTGCTTCGTAAACTTCTTTGGCCGTCTGTACAATTTTAGCACCAGCCGCAATGAATAAATCATCTGAAAAACCAATGGACTGACCAGCCATAGTCTGCACTAACACTTGATGTCCTGCTGAAACTAATGAATTAACATAACTCGGCGTTGCTCCCATTCGATATTCATGATTCTTCACTTCTTTTGGGATTCCAATAATCATTATTTACCACCTTAGTTTTTATAAATGTTTAATAAAATTGTAATGGACAGAGGCGTTTTCAGGCCAGGAGAAAAATACTTTGTT
>JAUXSJ010000249.1 GCA_030679615.1 Parachlamydiaceae bacterium
ACCCAAAAAACCAACAGAATCAGGCGGCAAGCAAGGACCTAAAGGTATGGATGATTCAGATATTGCCTTAATTTCAAAACAAATTGAACCCTGTTGGGAATTCCAAGAAGTCCGAGACGTTAATATTACATTTAAGGTTGATATTAGCAAAGATGGTCGTTTCACCAATGCCAAAATGGATGAAACCTACGAAATAACATCTAATCCAGTGAATCGCGCAATAGCAGATGCAGCACACAGGGCTATATTAAACCCAAAATGTAATGATTTTGGGTGGTTCCATAAAAAATATCCTAATGTTTCGTCACTTAAAGTAAACTTTAATCCCAAAAACATGGTTGGATATTAACCTTCAACCAACTTCCCGCAGGACTTCCCCACGGGCATATCATCACCCAAAAGTGTTTCAACCTATTGATATTTAATAACTATTGCTTACTCCACCTCCTACGTCCCGCGACTTGATCGCGGGATCCAGACGATCTTCCCTAAAGTTAACATTGTATAAATTATGCAATGACATCTTCTTTATTTACTTTCTGGATCCGGCGGACAAGCCGCGGGACGTAGGAAGAGAGGTTTATACTTATGGGCAATGATATGGCCGCGAAGCGTAGGAAAGTGACCAATATCCATCAACCAATAGCATTTTCAAGTTGTTTTACTATACTCCTATGAAAGAAACATATCATCAATTTTAATATCATTTAAGTTCCCAAGACATTCTGATTTTTTCTCTAACAATTCATCATCTAATTCTAATAAATCATTTAAAAAATTTAAATCTCCATAATCTTTATCTTGCCCCACAAAAAGTGGCATCACATCTTTAAAAGCTACAGCCTCATCTTCTTTAAAATTTTCCCATGCATTTTTTGCCTTTTCAAAATTTCTCATTACATCTTGATCTAATTCATACCTATTAATCAAATCACTATTTTCTACAAAAAAACTACGCATGGATCTTAAAAAAGCAATATAATCTCTTTTGTTTCTTAGATCATGTGATCGATGATAGGATGAAAATTTTAACAACAACTTTTTGTAACTTCTACATAATTCAGACGAAATTTCAGAAGAATCACTTTCCATAAATTCATCCATAATAGGATTCTCATTTGGATGCTCTTTATGCATTTTTTTCGAAAAATGAATCCACTTTTTATAATCTCGCGCAAACCCTTTTGCAAGTTGATCATCCGTAATAGGTTCAGATTTAATCAGCGACATAAGATAAGCAGGTTCATTTTTAATCGCATAAAAAACACAAAATATATTTTTCAACTCTTCTTCACTTAAGACACGTTTTTTTTCATATTCCTGATGATACATCTCCGCTAAAAACAATTGTTCGGGCGTTGCAGAAATGTCATTTTCATAGGATTTTATTAATCCCACCAAATTAATCCATTTTGAAAGCGCTACATTATGAACAATTTTATCTTTTTTCATAAAATCTCGTATTACTGAAGAACATGTTAATAATTCTTCAAAATTATCTGAGAAACCATGCCCTGTATTAACAAGTTCTTTTACATTGCATTCAGTACCATTATACGTAATCCATGTTTTAACCAAATGTTCTTTATCCAGTTTTTTAATTTTTTCATAAAAGTTACTCAAATCCCTTATGATCGCATTATTATCATCTACATTTCCAAGCACTAAAATAGGATCATTAAGCTTACTTGGATCTATTTTAAGATTACATCGACGTCCTAAAATATCCCATTTTTCACTTTCATCTGATAATATCCCAGAATTATGAGAAATATACCCATCCCACGTATTAGGATAATTTTGTGCTTGCATCAACGCAGTTAACCCACCAAAACTAGCGCCACAAAGATATTTAGGAACATTTTTAATATTATTTAATGTTGGATCAATAGATTCAGGGTGTGTATTAATGAGATTCCAAAAACTTTGAATACAATATTGCAATTTATTCATATAATCTTCAGTCATTTCAGATTGGATCGTTTCATTATCTAGCAAATCAGGCAAATTTAAATCAATAATCATAACATGTTGACGTGCTAAATAAGCATCAACACCTGTTAAAATTGATGGTATATACGCATGTTTAATACGCTCATTTTTTGTAAACCCACCATAAACATTAACTTTAATTGCTTCAATTTTATATGGATTTACAGGAAAATAAATTGTATATCCAACAGGACATATAGATCCATCTTCAAATTGTACATTTATAGCCTGACCAACCTTAAAATCAACCTTTATATCTATACCGTCATTGTATTTTTGTTGATTAGCAATAATTCCCGTATGCACTAGAGAAAATTCATCTGACAAAGATTCTACATCATCAACATTATCAACATTATCAGAAAACAAATATTTATAAAAATCAGCATAAGGGAGCGGCACTATATTTACAGCGTTTTTTTCACCATGTTGTTCTATAAAATTATTAACATCCTTATCAATATTACTAAAATTCTTATTATTATATTTTAAAATGAAAACAAAAACATCAAATATTAATTCAAAATGTTTTCTTTTTTTTATTAAATTATCAATTATATTTTTAATATATTGAATTTTTTCTTTTGTAATTTTCTTTTTAGAACTAACAATACAATTAATATAAGGTGCTGCTGCTTGATTAATTTCATCTGAATAATTAAGAATTTTACTTAAAATGTGTATTAAAGACATGTCATCATCTATTTTTGATAGATAAATTTCTTTCATATATTTTGCTAAAGATATTAATATAGTGCCATTTTTCGTAAGCGTTAAGTTTTTATTATATAATTTTTTAAATGCACTCAGAAAAATTACCCGTTCATTTTCATTAAGTTCTTTTTTAACATAATCTCCCCATATATTTGTTATTTTTTCCTGAAGAACATACATTGTCTGTTCCCAGGTAAGTTCATTAGGATAATCATAACTTTGTTCTATCCTTACAGTTTCTTCCGTATACGTTTCTTTTATATTTAATTTTTTCTTTTTTTTAGGATTTTTTTGTTTAATTTCATTTTTATTATCAAATTCACTATAAGTCCTTTTGCGTAAGTTTTTATTATCCTCTTTATCATTGGCATATAAAGGCACTGCCATAAAAAAAGATACAAAAACAAAAAAATATGATAATAATTTCTTCATAAGAATCTCCGATGTAATAAAATTTAAAATATCTAATATATATTCATAATTATACAATAAAATAACAATTAATGCAATATAATTATTATTAATATTTATTTAATAAATTC
>JAUXSJ010000252.1 GCA_030679615.1 Parachlamydiaceae bacterium
AGTTGCTTGTATCCAAAGAGAAGTTTTTTCATTATTGGGGCTAAAAATATATTTTCCAGGTGTAGTTGATCTGTCAAAAACTAAATAAAGGGGTTCGTTTGGCTTGATTGAAGCAATATTTTTATTATTACTGGTTAATGCAAAGTGAAGGATTGTGTAATTTTTTTGAGCATCGGGACGACCATTTTTACCATAAAACAATAATTGACCTTTAATATCAGGAACCTGTAATGCAGGAGGTTGGCTCTCTAGCGATAATAATGGGCCGCTGATTTCATCATAAGCTTCTATGGGTAGTTCAAATGCTGTTTTTGGAAGACCCAGTTCTTTAGAGGTGGGAAATGATGTTTCTATGTGACTCGGTTTTTTTAACCAATAAATACCAGTTGCTATGCAAATCCCGAAAGCAATCATAATAATTAAAACATTGACCCATTTAATCCATTGATTAATCATAATTCCATTACTTTTAAAATTTTTTATATATTAACACGCTTAATTATAGCAATTATTTTATAACCCTTCAACTAATAATATTAATTATTTTAAAAAATTTAATCGAGTAGGAAAAAAAAAGATTGCATAGTTGAAAACAGATGAATATAAGGAGAAAAGAATTGTTAGACTTGTCATTTTGAAAATCATTGAACTTTTAAATTTAAGAGGAAAGTATGAGTATAAATGATCCAAATTCGCAAAATCCGAAGGTGCCGCCTTCTCCTTTGAATCAAGATCCTCTAAAAAAAGAAAAAAGGGAAGAAAAAAAAGATGCTTTTGAAGAAAAAGTTAGAGAAAATCTTCAAGATGCAAGGGATTCAAAATCTAGTGCACTAAATGACTACACTAATTACACAGTGCATCAAATCATCACTTATATACTTCTAGTTTTAGGGTTAATTTTATTTATTTTCAATAATTTGATTGGTGGGTTAATCATCGGTATTGTTGTTGGGTACTATTATTCCAATGACATCATTGTATATTTAAGAAATTTTCGTTATTTAACGTCAGATCACTTACGTTTTGTGACACTCATTTTCCTTTTAATCGCATTATTCATCGCTGCACCAGGTATTTTTGTTGGGGCAGCCATTGTTGCAGCTTTTAGACAGGTGATTGAAGGTAATGGAAAACCGAAAGATGAAATTTGATTAAAGACTCGGGCAAGTGACATCAATGTGACTTGCCCTTTTGATTCAATCATCTTAACAAAGATTATTGACAAATTCATATTTCTTTTGAAGGCTAGCTATTTCAAGTTGCTTTTTATTAAAACTCTTAGAGTTATCTATTAAATTCTTCAGTTCATTGAATTTTAATTCGATATCATTGTTTAGATTTTCTCTATACTCAGTTAAGATTGTTTGAGTTTTTGTTGAATTCTGAAATTTTTTAATCTTATTTTTTAATTTTAAGTTATTAAAAGGAATTGAGATGTCTCGTTCTCTCTTTCTCTGGTTCTCTTGATCGTAAAGATAAGCACATGAAAATATTCCTAAAAAGACCAATGTCGTTAATCCAGCTAAAGGGATCAATAAGAATCCTTTGTTTTTCGATTTAACTGCTAAAATAATTGAAAATGGTGTTAGTAAAGTTGTGGTAATAAAATTAATGATTAATGCTGTCCCTAATAAAAAAGCTGAAAACTCAAATGGTTTTTCATTTTTGAATTCAACGGGCTGAATTATGTGTTTTAAAAAAGATAATTCTTTTGGTTGATTTAAAGTGATTAATATTTCATTGATCAATTTAAGCTGTTCTGGTTGCCAGGGAAGGATTTGGATTGTTTTTTGATTTAAATTGAACGGATTGAATTCGCGTGTTTGAATCATTATAAATAATATTTATTCCATTATTCATTTAAATTCCTTGTGTTTTAGTTAATATTAATTAATGGTAATTTTATAATTAATTAATAATTAAGTCAATTTAATTTGTTTTTAATTACTGTTAGTTATTATTTTTGTTTTAATCATTCTATTGATAAAATGCGATTTTAGTCGCAATGTCTTTAACATATTTTTGGAGTGAGAAGGCTCAGCCTTCGCTTTTTTTCCATAGAGAAAAGATGCGATGTCATTTTGACTCAATCAAATCAATTCAATAAAAGTGGTATGTGTAAATTCGAATCATAAAAAAAAGCGAAGGCAGGGCCTTCGCACTCCAAAAGGTATTATGAAGATATGATGATTGAATAAAAAAAAACTAAAGTTAAGTTCCTATTATTTATTCACAAATTTCCTGTAGAAAATTCATGATTTTAACAGTTTTTTGAATATCAGCCATTTCTGCATTAATAGATGATGTTTTATCGGGATACATGATATTTGATTTTATTTCATCCGCTCTTTGACAATATAAATTATGAAGATTAATTTTATACTGAATTAAATTAGACTTTAAAGCAGTGGAATTTTTTAATTTATTGAAATCATCATTCAATTTCGAAAAGGAAATGGATTTAATTCGAGGACTATCATGTTCGTGATTTATATAAAAAATAGTTATTAAATTGATTGCCACATAAGAGATTCTTAGTAATGATTTAAAATGAATACGATTAATTGAAAGTAAAAAGATAAATGTTGAAACAACATAAACTCTTATAATTATATTAAAATCGAAGTTTTTTTTATTTTTTGAGTCTTCAGGTATAATTTTTTTATTAATGACATTTTTTAGAAAAACCAGTTCTGTAGGTTCGTTTAAGTTATTTATTATTTTATTAATTAATTTTTGTTTTTTATGATTGATAATAATCGTTTCATTTTTCACCCTGAATTCCATATTTACAATTTGATAATTATTATCAACGTTAGTATTAATACACTGGTAATTCATTAAACACCATTTTAATTGTTAATTAATTTATATTTTAAATATTTAAGAAAATTAAATATTACACTTTATTTATTATTAATTCAACTATTTATAAATACAAATGATATTTAGTTGATTGTGAAAAATTTTTATTATTTTAAATTT
>JAUXSJ010000255.1 GCA_030679615.1 Parachlamydiaceae bacterium
TGAATTTGGACCAATAAAAACCCTTCCTTATGGATCAAAACTTGAAGCTTTAGATTCAACTGATTTAAGATGGATAAAGGTTTCCTTACCTGATGGTACAGAAGGTTACATTCAAAAAGGTGATGTTACTCCTGAACAAGAAATCCTTTATAAAAATGATCTTGTTTTATTTAGTCAAAAATTTCTAGGTCTTCCATATACTTGGGGAGGTCGATCGAGTTTTGGATTTGATTGTTCAGGTTTCGTGCAAATGTTGTATAGTCAAATTGGAATAAATCTTTTAAGGGATGCTAGACAACAAGTATTGGATTCACGTTTTTGCACAATTTGTATGGATGATCATGAGCCAGGGGATTTAATATTTTTTGGAAGAAGTGAACAACAAATCTTACATGTTGGAATGTATATAGGTGATGGTCAATTTATTCATGCGACATCTAAAGAATGCAAACCTTGGATAAGAATTAGCCATTTGTCTGATTTTGAATGGTCGGGGAATCATGAGGCAAGTTATCCTTTTCGAATTTTTAGACAGTTATTCGTAAAATAATATTCAGCTGATGCATAATCGCTAAATTATGCGGTAATATAAAATGCCGGCATTTCAAAGCCTAGGGCGTGTACGCAAATTATTTTCTATTCGTAATGTTGCCTCCGATAAAGCCGCCCTGACTAATTCTAACTCCAACGCTTCGACAAGTCGAAGCTATGAAAACGGTGACAAGTCACCGCACTCCACATATATCCTAAAGTTAATTTTATCAAAAAATAGTTTAAATTTGGAGTGCGCGTGACTTGTCACCGCTTTCCAACGCTTCGACTTGTCGAAGCGTTGGAGTTAGGGTTAAACAGGGCTTTATCTGAGGCGACATAAGGTGAGTTATTCATAAAGCGCAGGAAAAACAAAAGGCGCTTGATCTATTTTGCTTTGTAAGTAAGTAAAAACAGCTAAATTAGCATTTAAAGCGGACAAAACAACATCATTAAATTGGTTTTCTGTTAAATGAGGGTGTTGATCCATTAATTCAATTTTTGCTAAATATAAATTATTAAATTTATAAGACAAAAGGTTTGAAATATTATGTTTTTCTAAGGGTTCTCCATGAGTCTTGTTGATAATTTTTATTGCTAAGGCATTAAAATTTGGTTCATAATCAGGGTTTTCAATTTTTTTATTAAAAATTTTAAAAAGAGTTTTGGAAAATTCTGTATAGATAAAATTCCAATCTAAATTGTGTTTTATATAATCGATGGGATCAAATGCTGTATAAACTGCAGATAATTTCGCTGTGTTTTTAGCACTTCCCGTCCCAGTTGGCAAGGCTCTAGCTATGCTGTTGGCAAATCCCTTTTTAGGGTTTAAAATGGTTTGACAAAACATGCGTAAACTCGCTAAATTTTTTTTATTGTTAATTTTACTCGGAGTTAAAATAGCAGGCATATGACTTGGAATGTTAACTCTAGGTGGTTGGGATGTTAAAATAGGTCCTATTTTACCCATTACTACTCTTCCTTTAACGTCTCCTTTATTCAGTTGAAGATTTTCCATTAATCCAAGAAATTCAAGTCCTTTTCCTTTACCAGTCCCTTTTCGTAAAAATGAAATGTTATTTTTTAACATGTTCAAACTTTTTATCTTAATGAATAGATTGGGTTCTGGTAAATACACACCATTAGGTATTATGTGAGCGATAGCTTGTCGTGCATATAAGTCTGCCCGACTTGCAAGCTCAACAAAATCTTGTTCTGGATTTTTCATGAAATAACCCGTTGAAGCTACTTCTAAATCAGGAAAATTTTTTATGAGTTTATCGTATTGGGATAAAATCCCTTTCCCTTTTTCTTCAGTACGAAAATGAACAGTATCATCGTCTAAAATCCCTAGCATGCAAGGTCGATTTTCTATATTATTATTAAATAATTTATAAAACTGAATCACTTCTTGGGTTTTAATAATTTTATCTCTGATACGCTGATAGGGGATAATTTCTCGTTTATTAACCATTAATTCTTTAAGGGTTTTCTGAGCTTTTTTTGGCTTAATATCAGCAAATAATTGATATAATCGTTTGACTTTAGTTTGAGAATAGACAGTAGTTCCTTTTAACCAAATAGGTTCCCAGTTAAAAGCTGTGAACTTTACATGAGAAGAATTTAACTTATCATTAGCTGAATAAACGTATTGTTTAAATTTTCTGTTTAGAGCTTTATCTAATGAACGACAAAAATTAATTCCAATAACTACAGCTAATCTTTCCTTAGCCTCTTGTAAAGAATCTTCGTTATTTTTTTCAAAAGCTTCAGTACTTAGTAAATTGAGTTGTTGTGACAATTCATTAAAGAAAGGATTTTCATTTAAATTTGGGACATGTGCCATTGTAATGATATAGCAAGACTTATCTGAAGATTTAAAATGAGTATTATCTGATGGATGTAGATCATTAAGAGGAAAGGTACAAGTTATTTCACCTGCTTTTTTTTTGTCAATTTGATAAGGGAAAGCACCAAAATCGATTAAATTTGTCATGTGATTGCTCACGCGTTTCCAGGTTGGATAAAGAGACTGTTCTGTTTTTTTTAATCGAGGGAGTTTTTTAAAAGAATCAGTTAAGCGAATAATTTCTCTTCTAGCTTTTTGTCTTAGGGTCTTTTGATCGCAAAACATTTGCTCGCTGTAGCTTTCTAATTGAGGTAAAGTATTTTGTATTGTTGTCATGATAACCTAAAATAATCCATTTTTTTTAAATAAGGGGTCAATATTTTAACTTAAAAAGGATTATTTAAGGAATGTAAAACTGAATTGAATTTCCATTCTAAAAAATACTGTTAATCGTTCGATCAATAACAAATCAACTATTAAGGAAAAACAAAAAAAAACAATAATAAAACAAGATAAGCAGGCATACGCATCAGGCTAAAAATATAATAGTTAAAATATTACACTTATTAGCCTGAAAGGCTTAAATTGCAAACAGCCCAGGGCGATGCCCTGGGCGGTTTGCAATTTAAGCCTTTCAGGCTAATAAGTGTAATATTTTAACTATTATATTTTTAGCCTGATGCGTATGCCTGCTTAT
>JAUXSJ010000261.1 GCA_030679615.1 Parachlamydiaceae bacterium
AAATGAATGAACCAAATACTGAGTTAGCCTCTAACCGACGAGCGACTCATGATTATGAAATCCTTGAAACCTTCGAAGCTGGACTTGCTTTACAAGGAACTGAGATTAAGTCCATCCGCAATCACGGTGCAACTTTAAATGAATCTTATGTCCGCGTGATTAAAGGCGAAGTTTGGCTCATTGGGTGTCATGTTGCCCCTTATCGATTTGGAAATGTTCATAATCATGTTGAAACTCGGGACAGAAAACTATTGCTCCATAAACGTGAAATTAATCGCCTAAAAACAGCTACTCAAGAAAAAGGTTTAACAATCATTCCTTTGTCTCTGTACTTAAAAAAAGGACGAGTAAAAATCCGTATTGGATTAGCCAAAGGGAAAAAGACGATGGATAAACGTGCAGATCTTAAAGAAAAAGATGCTAAGCGCCAAATGCAACAAGTGATGAAGAATTTTAATACGTAATTTATTAACCAACGACGTATAAAAAAATTATAGGATGAACAGGATAGGGGCATCATTCAAGAATGAAATGACTTAACCAGATTAACGCAGAGGCGGAGAGACAGGGAGACGCAGAGAAGAACATTTTAAACATAAAATATTTTTTTATTTTAACTCTCATCTCTGCGACTTTCCGTCTCCCCGCCTCTGCGTTAATCTGATTGAATAATTTCATTCTGGACTGACGCGACAATCCTGACCATCCTGTTCTTTATCCTGTCCATCCTGTAATTTTATACGCCATTAATCCACAAACAATATTGATTCATGTATAAACTCAAAATTATATCGATAGGAAAAACGAAAGAGAAATGGCTCGATGAAGCTGTTCAAGAATATTTAAAAAGATTGAAGCCATATGTCCAGATTGAAACACTGTGGGCTAAAGATAATCACCAACTTATAGATTGGTGCCAAAAGGAAAATTCTTTTATCTGCCTTGATCCACAAGGAACATTACATACTAGTGAATCATTTAGTCAATTTTTAATTCGAAAGTGGGAAAAGGAAGGATCCAGACTGACTCTTGTCATAGGAGGAGCCGAAGGACTTCCTCAAATTCTAAAAGAAAAAAGCCAATTGATCAGCCTCTCTCCTCTTACTTTTACTCATCAAATGACACGACTGATTCTCATCGAGCAAATCTATCGTGCCATTGAAATTCATCGCGGATCCAACTATCATAAAGCTTGATTTGATCGTTCCTTCACTGCCCAGGCTTGACGAAAGAACAGCACAGCACCATTGATAAGCGCTGATCCAATCACCACATCTACACAACCACGAACATCTAAAGGTAAAAACTTTACAATGTATCCTAATAAGAACATTGAACCTAAGAGCATTAAATAGGGAAATGAGTAAAGTTTTAAAATACTTTCAGGATTTGGCAACGTCAGAATTCTAGTAACACTTCTTTGAACCGATTTACCAAAAACATATCTTCCCTTCATGAATCCAATAGCTAAAGCACAAGCAATCAAAAGAAGAGCAGCTTGCTCTACACCTCCAGCAATAGGAATGAAAAAATCTAAAATTGGATGAGTAGAAGCATTAAAATTTTCCTTTAAAACTCCATCAACGATAAAATTTAGGCCTAAGGGTAATAAAACGCATCCGACAATCAACCATATTAACCCAGAAATAACAATGAGTGAAGTGTGACTCAATTTTAACAAAATCAACCTGCTTTTTTCGTGTTTTAGGAAAGGCTCCTTCTTAATTTCATTTAAAAAGGGATAAATAATTTTACAAAAAAAATGGGTTCTTATCAAGGAAAACACAATTTATCTAAACAGTTAGCCCAAATTGTCTTTTCTATTTTCAAAATCGATCAAATTTGATACTTTAGCATCAAACTACCCATTTTTTATTTTGCAGCGATTTTAAGGACGAAGCATGTTGCGAAAATTGTTTGATTACCAACTATCTCTGACTGAAAAAGGGAAACCTTTACATCGTATGAGGCCACTTATAGAAGCGGCAGATACCTTTTTATATGAAGCACCAATTAATACAAAGACTGGACCTCATATCAGAGATGCCGTCGATGTTAAACGCTGGATGATGATTGTCGTCTTTGCACTGATCCCTTGCATTATCATGGCTTTTTGGAATACCGGAATGCAAAGCTTTGTTTATACAAGCGGCAACTACAATCTCATGAACGAATATTTAACAAGCGCTACCTCTTTTGAAGGTTATTTAGATTTTGCATTTAAAGAAAATCGTTATTTAACCATTTTACAACTTGGATTCATAGCTTTACTACCTGTAATTATCATCAGTTATGCTGCAGGAGGTCTTTGCGAAGCTCTTTTTGCCGTTGTTCGCAAACATGAAATCAGTGAAGGATTTTTAGTCACTGGGATTTTATACGCATTAATTCTACCCTCTACAATCCCCTATTGGATGGTTGCTGTGGGTGTTGCCGCCGGAGTTATCCTTGGAAAAGAAGTTTTTGGTGGATCAGGCATGAATATTGTTAATCCTGCTTTAGCCTGTCGCGCCTTTCTCTTTTTTACTTTCCCAGGTAAGATGTCAGGTGATGTTTGGGTAGGAACAAATCCAACCCTCACTCGCGAAAGCCTACTTAAAATGAATCAAGATGCTAAAACTGGTCCTCTTGATGGATACAGTCAAGCGACACCTTTAGCTCGTTATAATGTTCCAGCTGACATTAAGCGTATTCATGTAGACGCCATTGCATCGAATGATATGGGATCTCAGGTGCAAAGCTACTCAACGATTGAAAAACAATTTAATGTTTGGAATGAAGCTGGAAATCACAAAGCCAATTTAACTCAATTGGACCCAGATCAAATGCGCACTTTTGTCACCACACCTCTCGCCGATGGTGGATTAGGACTTTCTTCTGGAAACTATGAAGATGCTTATCATTTTGCTGCGCTTAATTATGGTATTGGACATCATGGCAACTGGAACTTTTTCTTTGGGGATCGCTTAGGATCCATGGGAGAAACGAGCGTGTTTGCTTGTTTACTCGGAGCTTTCTTCTTAATATGGACACGTGTTGGATCATGGCGCACAATGGTAGGAATGATTTTAGGTGCATTTGTCACAGCTCTTTTATTTGAATATGGATCTTACCTATTTGGACAAGATGAAGGTGCGTGGGCTCCGGCGGCTTTTGGATTCCCTGCTTATAAGCACTTACTTCTTGGAGGACTTGCTTTTGGTGCAGTATTCATGGCGACAGATCCTGTGTCTTCGCCGGGCATGGAAAGCGCAAGATGGGTCTATGGAGCACTTGCTGGAGTTGTCACCATAGTCATTCGTGTTATTAACCCTGCTTATCCAGAAGGTGTGATGCTAGCTATTTTAATGGCCAATGTCTTTGCTCCTCTTATCGATTATTATGCCGTACAATTCTATAGAAAGAGGAGGACACGACGTGGCTAACTCACAACCCTCTTCTCAGAATACTTATACAATCTTTTTCATGGTCATCCTGAGTTTAATTTGTGCGATTATTTTATCAGTGCTTGCTAGCGCTCTTGAAGAACCCAAAGAGCTTGCTAAAGAATTGGATCGCAGTAAACAAATGCTCATTGCTGCAAGAATATTAAATCCTGCTGGCTACTTTCAAGTTCAAGAAGTGAATGGTGAAAATGATAAGTATGTTCCTGCTCAAGCTACAAAAGATGGAATATTAGAACCATCCGACGAGAAAATTTTTCCTTCAGAGCAAAATGTCTTAGATGTATATCGAACACGCATTCAAGCATTTTTGGTGGATGATAAAGGAAACGAAAAAACATTTAAAGAAACTAATCTTCAAGAAGAACCTTATGTGGCAGAATATAGAAAATCAGGTTATTATAAACAGCCTAATAAACTTATTTATAAAATTTTCTCCAATCCTGGAAAAACAGAAAAAACTGAAACGAATGAAAATAAGGAAATAGAAGGCTATGTTTTCCCAGTTAATGGAATGGGACTTTGGGATGCTATTTATGGTTATTTAGCTGTAAAACCTGATGGAAATACAGTCATTGGAATTTCTTGGTATGATCAAAAAGAAACACCAGGATTAGGAGCTAATATTTCTGAAGCAGATTGGCAGAGTCAATTTCCAGGTAAACATCTCTTTCAGGAAAGTCCAAATGGAGAAACGAATTTCAAAACAGCTCCGTTAGGAATTACAGTAGTCAAAGGAAAAGTAAACGAGGTTTTAGGTACTTCTCCGAAAGCATTAAGTGCAGTAGATGGAATGGCGGGAGCCACTTTAACAGGAAATGGAGTAACCAATGCTTATCGTGATGTCCTTGCAGCCTATCGTCCTTTTTTATTGAAATTGCAAGAACAATCTGCAAAGCAAACTAAAGAATAGAGGTAGATAAATGAGCAATTCTAAAGTTCCTGCATCCACCTATTTTACTTCACAACTTTGGTCTAGTAATCAAGTTTTAGTAGCTGTATTGGGTATTTGTTCCGCATTGGGAGTCACTAATCGTTTAAGTGTTGCGATTACAATGGGACTTTCAGTATCTTTTGTGACAGCTTTCTCATCATTTTTTGTTTCTCTTTTGCGAAAAGTGACACCTGACAGTGTTAGAATGATCACTCAATTGGCAATCATTTCTGTGTTTGTAATTATCATCGATCAATTTTTGCAAGCCTATTTTTTTAGTATTTCAAAAGTTTTAAGTGTTTTTGTGGGATTGATCATTACTAATTGTATAGTGATGGGGCGGACAGAAGGAATGGCTAAAAACGTTGAACCCTTGCCTGCCTTTTTAGATGGTCTTGGAGCAGGAATGGGCTATGCGTTCGTTTTGATCATTGTTGCATTTATACGCGAACTTTTTGGATTTGGACAGCTTTTAGGTTATCAAGTGATTCCTTTATCCTGGTATGCCACATCAGCCAATCCCGATGGTTATGACAACTTTATTTTGATGGTTAGTCCACCGGCAGCATTTTTTATTATTGGAGGATTAATCTATCTATCCAGAAAAATTCAAGGTACTTAAATTTGAACTCATGGAGTCTTTATGTGGATGGGTCCTTACACTATATTGAATCTATTTGGACTTCTCATTCAATCTATTTTTATAGAAAATTTCTTACTTGTTAATTTTTTAGGCATGTGTACTTATTTAGCATGTTCTAATAAATTAAAAACAGCAAATGGACTCGGAATTGCGGTTGTTTTTGTCTTAA
>JAUXSJ010000266.1 GCA_030679615.1 Parachlamydiaceae bacterium
TTAACGATTTTTGGTGAAGCCACATTACCAGATATTTGTCCAATTGAGACAAGGAAAAAAGCAGAAGAAATACTTGGATCTCATGCAAGATATAAAGAATTAAATCCATTGTTAGTGCAACGCACACTTAATAATTTTATAGATAGTTTAGATCCAGCGAAAACTTATTTTTTAGAGCCTGAAATCCATCCTTGGTTAGAAGCTAAGGAAACGTTATTACAACAAATTCTTGACGCTTATCATAAAAATGATTTTTCAGTTTTTGAACAGATTCATGAAAAATTTAGAAAAGCCATAGAAAGAAAACAGGGGTTAGAAAAAGAAATTGAAGATATGGATCTTCCTGGTGATGTTCAACCTGATGAATTTAAAGAAATGAATTGGTTGAATAATGAAGAAGAATTAAAAACCAAATTAATAAGGATTCGTGCCCTGCAGCTGAATACAATCTCTAAATTAAATTCTGAAATGCAGGAAAGATCGTTAAGATGGTTGGTCAAGAGAAAAGTGAAAAGAGAAAATGAGCATTTGAATCCAAATCTTGAAGAGAGGCAGAAATTTATTTTATCGCTTGTGTTGAAGTCAATCGCAAATGCTTTGGACTCACACACGTTTTATTACACCCCTTTGGAAGCTAGTCAAATTAAAATTGAAGTACAGCAAAGACTATTTGGGATTGGTGCGCAATTAAGAGATGATGTTAGTGGTTTGCGTGTGACAAAGTTGATAGATGGTGGGCCAGCTTTATTGGGAAAACAGCTTAAAGTTAAAGATCTCATTATAGCTGTCAACGGCGAGCCTATTGTTGGAATGGATATTGAAGATTCAGTTTCTATGATTAGGGGAGAAGTAAACACACCTGTAATATTGACTATTTTAAGAAATATTGAAGATAAAGATGGAACAAAGAAAGAGGAAAAGCTTGAAATTACTATTTTAAGAGGAGAGGTTGTTTTAAAAGAATATCGTTATAAGAGTGATTATGAATGTTTTGGTCATGGAGTGATTGGATATTTAAAATTATTTGCTTTTTATCAAGACAATGACTATTCATCTGCCAAAGATTTAGAAAATGAAATTAGAAAACTAAAAGAAGATCATCGTTTATTGGGATTGATTCTTGACTTAAGATATAATTCAGGGGGATTGTTATACCAAGCGGTAAACGTATCAAGTCTATTTATGTCAAAAGGAATCGTTGTTTCCATTAAAGATGAAGATGGAGAAATTCAGCATCTTCGAAATTTAGATGGGACAGTGATATGGGATGGTCCCCTCATTATTCTAGTCAATCGTTTAAGTGCCTCTGCTTCTGAAATTGTTGCTCAAACATTACAAGATTATGGATGTGGGCTTGTTGTTGGAGATGACCACACCTTTGGAAAAGGATCTTATCAAGTCCTTACCTTGGCTACACATAATGATAAAGAGCCGGTGAATTCAAAGGGAGAATTTAAAGTGACTCGAGGTTGTTATTACACCCCTTCAGGAGAAACGCCTCAATTAAATGGTGTTCAATCTTCTATTTGTGTTCCAGGATTATTATCTGAATCTGAAGTGGGTGAAAAATTTGCAAAATTTCCATTGGAAAGCGATAAAATTAAACCTAATTTTGTCGATGACTTATCTGATGTTCCTCTTTTAAAAAGGGAAAAATTAAGAAAATTTTATCAATATGGTGTTCAAGAAAGAATGCAAACATATACTCCTTACATAGAAAAATTAAAGGAAAATTCATCGCATCGTATTGAATCCCATCAAAATTATCAAAATTTCCTAAAAGAGATTAGGAAAAAGGATCGTTCAGATGACGCTATTATCGAAAATTTTGGTTCAATAGATCTACAGCTAGATGAAGCCTATGCTATTATGAAAGATTTGCTCATTATGATGAAAGAAGATGGACTTTTACAAACTTCAAAAAAATAAAATTTATTACATTGTTGATCATTTAAATAAGGATATCTAGATTATGTCAGTTCGTGTTCGAATCGCTCCTTCTCCTACTGGAGATCCGCATGTAGGAACAGCATACATTGCTCTTTTTAATTTAATTTTCGCTAGACACCATCAGGGTCAATTTATTTTACGAATCGAAGACACTGATCAAACAAGAAGTCGGCCTGAATATGAACAGAATATTTTTTCTGCTTTGAAATGGTGTGGAATACATTGGGATGAAGGTCCGGATATCGGTGGACCTTACGGTCCTTATCGTCAATCAGAACGTTTTTCTATTTATAAACAATATGCTGAAGAACTCGTTGCAAAGGGAAAAGCATATAAGTGTTTTTGTACGCCAGAAGATTTAGAAGAAATGCGTGAACTGGCTTCTAAATCTGGGGGCAGACAAGGATATGATCGTCGTTGCCGCCATCTGACTCAAAAAGAAATTCAAGAAAAAGAACAGGCAGGTCTTTCTTATGTGATTCGCCTTAAAGTGCCAACGACTGGTGAATGTGTTTACGAAGATGCTATTAAAGGAAGAATCGTGTTTCCATGGGCTGACATCGACGATCAAGTCTTATTGAAGTCTGATGGATTTCCCACTTATCATTTAGCAAATGTAGTCGATGACTATTTGATGAAAATTTCGCATGTTATTCGTGGGGATGAATGGATGAGTTCTACTCCAAAACATATCTTACTTTACGAGTCATTTGGATGGGCCCCACCCGTATTTATGCATATGCCTTTGTTGCTTGGAAAAGATGGTAAAAAATTATCAAAACGCAGAAACCCAACATCCATTTTTTTCTACCGAGATAGTGGATACTTGCAAGAAGCGTTAATTAATTTTCTTACATTAATGGGTTATAGCATGATCGGTGATCGTGAGATCTATAACTTAGATGAAGTAATTAAAGAGTTTGATTATAAACGCATAGGTGTGTCAGGGGCTGTTTTTGATGTTCAAAAACTGGATTGGATAAATCAACAGTATTTGATGAATAATATTCCTGTCGATCAATTATGGAATCGAATTAAAGAATGGAGTTTTAACGATGCATTTATGCAACGTTTAATGCCACTTTGTCATGCTCGAATAAAAACTTTCGGGGATTTCATGGATTTATTTGGTTTTCTTTTTGTGAATCATCTGCACTACAGTGATTCTTTATTTGAAGTAAAAGATTTAACAAAAGAACAACGGTGTTATTTGTTACAGTCTATTATTTGGGAAATGGACGAAACAGAAAATTGGGGAGCCTCTGGAATTAATCAAGCTTCTAGAAAAGTGGCAGAAGTTTTTGGAGTCAATCATAAAAAAGCTGTCATGCCATTATTATTTGGAAGCCTGATGGGAAAAATTCAAGGACCGCCTTTATTTGATTCGGTTGAAATTCTAGGAAAAGATCGGACACGTGCACGTTTATTGAAAAGCATAGAATTTTTAGGCAGTATTTCAAATAAAAAAATGCATATTCTTAAAAAAGCTTGGCATGATAAGCAAGCAAAAGAATTGATGGTAAAAGAATAGACCTCATTTGGACTCACTTTGCTTTTACGAGCAAATGGAGTCTCAAAAAAGATCTAATAACAAAAAAAAGGGAATAAAGTATGTCCATTGCAGAATATGTTGATCCATTTTGTTACTTTGGAACCTGCTCAGCAGCAGCTCTCGAAGGAAAATATGGTCCTTTAATTCAAGCTGGTGTCATTATTCTCTTTTTTTTGATTTTTAATTTTATTGTTAAAACTTTGCTTTTAAAACTTAAAGATCAAATAAATCCATCTAAACACGCTTGGGGATGGAGTTTTGTAGCTGCCATCCCTAAACCTTTGGGTTACTTGGTATGGTATGTTGCCTTGATTTGTTCGTTGGATACAATTAGTTCAGGTTTTTTTGACGTGCATTTATTAAAAATCCATCATCTGTTAAGTGTAGGAACCGTTCTTGCTTTTGGATGGTTTCTCCTTCGATGGAATGCAAAGGTCTGTCATGCATTCATGGAAAAGAGTCAAAATAATGGCTGCAAGATGACATCTGGGAAACTGGATATGATCAGTAAGGTCGCGACAATCGGTATTATTTTTTTGACTTTATTTCTTCTTTTGGATGTTACCGGTAGAAGTGTACAAACGCTCATTGCTTTTGGAGGAATAGGTGGATTAGCCTTAGCATTTGCTTCACAGCAAATGATTTCCAATTTTTTTGGTGGGTTAATGGTTTATATGACTCAGCCATTTATGATTGGTGAATGGATTGTTTTGCCGGAAAAAAATATTGAAGGACATATAGAAGAAATTGGTTGGTATTTAACATGCATACGTAATTTGGAAAAAAGACCGATTTATGTTCCAAATGCAATCTTTACACAAACAATTGTGATTACTCCTTCTAGGATGACTCATGAACGCATTAAAAACATTATTTCACTTCGTCATTGTGATATGACTGTTGTTAAAGTCATTGTGGATGAAATTAAATCGATGCTTTTAAATCATTCATCTATTGATCAACATCTCAAAGTTGAAGCATATTTCTCAGGTTTTGGTCAAAATGGATTAGAAATTGAATTTTCAGCATACATGTCTAAAGCATCAGGTGGAAATTTTTCAGCATTAAAACAAGATATTTATTTTAAAATTGCAGAAATTGTTAAAAAGAATCATGCACAGTTATCAACTCCTGTTAATGTGATTGAAATCCCTGGTGGTGTTGGAGTAAGTGTTCATCATCAAGAAGGAATGCCTTTATTAATGAAGCGATAGTCGAGTTTTTTATGATTTTAACTTATCCCAATATTTTGTCAGCTTTAAGAGCTCCTTTAGCACTTTTTTTTATATGGGAAAATACATTTGCCCGCGCAGTGATTGTTGTTTTAGCAATGTTATCCGATTGTTTAGATGGGTATTTGGCTCGACGATATAAAACAACGAGTCAATTTGGTGCTTGTTTAGATCCTATAATGGATAAATTTTTTGTTATTGTTGTTTTTTGTATGTTTATTCTAGAAGGCAAACTTGAAGCGTGGCAAGCTTTGGTGTTGTTGTCACGTGATTTTGGTGTGCTTTTATTTGGAATTTATTTAATTTTACGCCACAAATGGACAAAGTTTCGCTTTCATTCAATTTGGTCTGGTAAAATATCTACCACCCTTCAATTTTTAGTGATGCTTGCATTAATTTTTCAAATGAATATTCCTTCATTTATTTATAGTTGTTTTATTATTTTAGGCTTTGCCGCATTTTTTGAATTGTATTTAGGGATACAAAAAAAAATGTATGATAGTAAGAATCAGTTAAAATAATAAGGAATTGTTTCTGGTTTAAACAACGTTCGGTTCTGTTCAATGGTGTTACATTAAAAAAATGTTATTACATCCAAAGGCGTAAGTATAAAATGCCGTCCTTTCAGGACTCGATGATTATTTTACGTTTACCCAGGAGAGTGTGACCTCTTTGGTTGGAAAGTGAAACTCATGCTTACTGAAGGTAATCAGCAGGCTGTCTCGGCCTGAATCTATTTTGGCTATCAGGCCGGGACGGCCTGAATACCTTCTTTAGGCCTTCGCTGCTTTGAAATACCGATCCGTTGGGCTTGAAGAAGGTATTCAGGTCGTCCCGGCCTGATAACCAAAATAGATTCAGGCCGAGACAGCCTGCTGATTACCTTCAGATAAGCATGAATTTCACTTTCTAACCAAAAGAGGCCATACTCGCCTGGGGTAAACGTAAAATAATCATCGAGTCCTGAAAAGACGGCATTTTATGCTCACTCTTCAATTAACAATAATTTTTTTAACTTAATACCATTGGATTTACGCCTGGATAGAATAATAAATTATGATATCATTTTAATATAATCAGTTAATGAAGCATATCCTGAGGAATCACAAGCTTTATATGCTAAAAAATCTGTATAGCTTGCAGGAAACTCTATCATACCATGCGTTATAAAAGTCTTATTAGGTATAAAAGATTCTAGCTTCCAACCTTGTTCAGGTGTCTCATCAGTTAAAATTTTGTTTAAATCTACATCATATCCATTAATTGTAGTATCTCTACAATAAAACTTTTTTATTTCATCTTCTGTGATTTTAAGATCTTTAATATGGGTGTTTTTTAATTCAATTATTCCAGGTAATTTTAATTCAATTATTTTAGATAAAAAAGAAATAATTTCTAAATTGGAAATAGGATATTGTTTTGACAGTGATTTAAATTTTAATTTTGCGTAAGAATAATTATTTCTCGTTTCAGCATTAACAAATAGATAATTTTT
>JAUXSJ010000268.1 GCA_030679615.1 Parachlamydiaceae bacterium
AGAAACTTAAAAAATCTAAAAATCACATAAACTTAAAATATCTAAAAATCACATAAACTCAAGAAGTATAAAATTTTACATTTGATAAATTTTTTTCATAATTTCTCCTGAAAGGAGATAAAGAATAGTAGCCCACTGCAAGGAAAGTCTCGAAGAGACTGACGCAGCTGTGGGAAATGATTCATCAACAGAATGCACCCTTGAAGAAGGGTGCTAGAATTTTAAATAGAAGATCCTTAGAGATTATTTAGATTCAATATCTTTTACAAAGTAACTCGGATTCAATAATTCACCTGTAACCTTTTCTAGGGTTTCTTCCCATAAAAATTGTTTTCCAAGTTTAAATAACGAATTCTTAAGCCACTCACCACTTTCTTTAGAAGGTAGCCCATTGGACTGATTGGGAAATTGGTTCATATAGTGAAGAAGTTGGCTAGCCGTCATTTCCCCTAAAATGTAATTTTGATAGTAAACAGGAGCGCAAGCTAAATGAAGTTTAGATGCCCAGTCAGGGGCAAATCGACCTGGCTCTCTATGTACATCCTGAAATGTTTCTACACAATCCCACCATAAAGTATTGAGGTCTGCCCAAGGTTGTTGATACATCGCACGTTCAAAATGAATCATGACTAATGCCCAACGAGCAAAAACGATGAGGTTTGCAGATAGCTGTTTTTCTGTATCCTCAGTGATTTGATTAATTTCACAATAAGTTTGAAGAAAAGCTTTCTTTTTACTAAAACGTCCAAAAAGCATTGCGATGGCTTCAGTTGTGCAAATATGTGCAGGTTCGCGTAAAAGAAAAGGTAATGATTGATCGATATATTTATCATAAACGGCATGACCTAATTCATGTAATTGCGTTCCCATCCAATATTCATTGTCTTTAATATTACATAATATACGTACATCTTGTTTTGAATCAATTGAAGTGCAAAAGGCATGTTGACTTTTTCCTTGTCTTTCAAATAAATCAGACCGAGCTAAAATATCATCCACAGGTAATCCAATTGAATCATAGAAAGAGCGGCTGATTTCAACAATGTCTTTACCTGTAAAATATTTGTCGATGCTTATTCCTTGAGAAGGAGCTTCTTGAAAAAAAGGATCTTGATAATGCCAAGGCATTAATTTTTCTTGAGGAACTCCCAATTTTTCGCTTAAATCTTTATCCAGTTTAGCTTTATATTCTTTCCATTGCGGAGTGATTGAATGATTCAATTTATCTAGAAGTTCAAAAAGCCTCTCTTCGTCAAGATCTTGCAATTCTAATTGCATGGTGTAATAATTGGTATAACCTGTAAGTTGTGCAGATCGATTTCTCAACTCAATGAGTTTAAGAATTTTATCTTCGACTAGATTTCCAATTTCTTTGGATGCCTTCCATGCTAATTCCCTTTCTTTGGAGTCCAAACTATTCATTAAAATTTCTTTAAGCTCATTATTTGATAGTGAGCGTCCATCAACGACTGGTCTAAAATTCGTATAGATGGATTCAATCTCAGTTTCCAATTTGACAATTTCTTCGATGAGATCTAAAGGAATTTGATTTTCAGTGAAGTGGTTAAGGAGAATAGAGGCCTCTCTTTCAAGTAAAGGATCTTTTTGTTTTTCGGATGTCAGTAAAACTTGGTAATTTTTTTCGGAAGAAAAAATTTTACGTAGTTCTATGGATGCATTTTGTAGATCTTTTGCATATTTTTCTTCACCTGTTGTAGCTAGATTCCACCAGCTTAAACGCTTATTGATTTCAATGGTTTCGATTGTATTAACAGTATTTTTAATAAAATCAGATTTATTCATAAAAAAGGCTCCACTCGGTTTAATTATTATGCTATATTATTGCATGATTACAAAAATATTAAAATTAAATTAGTGATGCTTCAGCCGACGCATAAAATTACAGGATTGGCAGGATAAGAACCGGATGTACAGGATAATGACGCTAACATTTATAATGAGTTTATTTTAAATGAAAAATAAAATGCATTTTTGATGGGTCTCATCATCCTGTACACGGTTTTTATCCTGCCTATTCTGTAATTTTATGCGTCGCTTGAATACAATACAGGTAATGAATGAGTAAAACTAAAGTAAAAGTCGGTTTAATTCAATTGAGTTGCTCATCTAATGCAGAGCAAAATTTTAATCATGCGATTGATCTAATTCGATCAGCCGCTTCTAAAGGGGCAAAAGTGATTTGCCTTCCCGAGTTATTTAAATCACTTTATTTTTGTGATGTAGAAGATCATGAAAATTTTAAATTAGCTGAAACCATTCCAGGTCCATCAACTGAACGATTGAGTACTTTAGCTAAAGAATTACAGGTGGTCCTTATTGCCTCTTTATTTGAAAAACGTACACATGGTTTGTACCATAATACCACTGTTGTCATTGATGCAGATGGATCTCTCCTTGGAAAATATCGAAAAATGCACATTCCCGATGATCCAGGTTATTATGAAAAGTTTTATTTTACCCCAGGGGATCTAGGATATAAGGTTTTCGATACAAAATATGCAAAAGTGGGTGTGTTAATTTGTTGGGATCAGTGGTATCCTGAAGCCGCTCGCATTACTTCCTTAATGGGTGCTGAAATTCTTTTTTACCCTACCGCTATTGGATGGGCCTCTTCTCAAGATGAAAAAACTAACCAATCACAGTATCAAGCTTGGCAAGTGATTCAACGTTCACATGCAATCGCAAACGGAGTCCATGTTGTTTCTGTTAATCGTACGGGAAATGAAAATGAAATGCAATTTTGGGGTGGATCCTTTGTTTCTGATCCTTTTGGGAATGTATTACAACAAGGAAATCATCAACAAGAAGAAATTATCATTCAGGATCTTGATTTAGAAAATACAGATTTTTATCGTACTCATTGGCCTTTTTTGCGTGATCGTCGCATTGACAGCTATTCACCCATTAATCAACGTTATCTAGACGAGCCTTTTTAATGAAAACACCGAAAGAATTAGGATATTTTTTTCCAGCAGAATGGGAAAAGCACCATGCAACATGGTTAAGTTGGCCTCATAAGGAAGCATCCTGGCCAGGGAAACTTGAAAAAATTTTTCCTGTTTATGCACATTTTGTATCGATATTGACGCACGGAGAAAATGTTTGTATCAATGTCAATGATGAAATCATGCAAAGAAAAGCAGAGGCTTTTTTAGTTCAAGCAAATGCACGAATGGAAAAAGTTAGATTTTTTCATCATCCTACAAATGATGCTTGGTGCCGTGATCATGGTCCTGCTTTTTTGATTCATCATACAGACCGTAGTAAGAAAGCTATTGTAGATTGGGGGTATAATGCCTGGGGAAATAAATATCCTCCTTATGATTTAGATGATAATATCCCCACTTTGATTTCACAGTATTATGACATTCCTTGTTTTTATCCAGGGATAATTATGGAAGGTGGGTCTGTTGATTTTAATGGACAAGGAGCAGTGTTAACCACAAAATCCTGTTTACTAAACAAAAATCGCAATCCAGATTTAAGTCAAAAAGAAATTGAAAATTATTTAGAGCAATATTACGGAGCCGATCAAGTTTTGTGGTTGGAAAGCGGAATTGAAGGGGATGACACAGATGGGCATATCGATGATATTACGCGATTTGTTTCGGCTGAAAAGGTTTTAACTATTTTGCCTGATAATTTAGGGCATCCAGACTACAAAGTTTTGCGTGAAAATCTGAAGCTTTTAGAATCGATGAAACTGTTAAATGGAAAATCTCTAGAAGTGATGACATTACCAGTTCCAGCGATATATGAAGAAGAAGGGCAAATTTTACCATGTAGTTACGCGAATTTTTATATTAGTAATGCTGCAGTGATTGTTCCGACATTTCAAGATCCTAATGATGAAAAAGCTCTAGAAATCATTTCCAGTTGTTTTAAAGATAGAAAAGTTATTGGATTAAATTCTAAGGACATTATATGGGGGCTTGGCAGCTTTCATTGCTTAAGTCAGCAAGAGCCTTTTTAAAAAAAAATAAATTAAAAATGTGAATTTGTTTATATTTTTTTCGTTTTACACAAAATGAGCAAAATAAAGGAGAATCATGATGTTAAGTGTTGGTATAAAATTAGCTGAGGTAAATGATATTACATCGAAAAATTATGGTTTTAATGTTCTTGATTGGGATAACGATAGAAAGGGTTATTTAGTTGCAAAATGTTCCTTTAATGAATCTGATTTGAATGTTCGTCAGATTGAAGATATTAGCGAACTACCAAAGACCTTGGAGAGTAAATCAGCTGAAGAAATAGCAACTATTTTCAATCAAATCTTTCAAAAATTTAACCATCTTCAATTACCAGATACGACTATTAAGGCAAAAGGTTTAAATATGAGAACTTGTGCTGGTCAAATTATCCCGTTTAAGCCTTTTATTTTTATTATGGGAAATAAGATTTAAACATTTAGAGATAGACTTAAGAGAGTTTTGATTGTATGGTCGGTTAAATTTAAATTTAATCGACTATATATTGTTGCAATACTGCTGGACCCATTTTACGACTATCTTGTAGTGAAAGTGTGGTGAAATCATTGAGTTGCGGTTGATAATGAAAATTTTCTTCGATAAAAAGAGTGCCGCCTGCTTTTAATAATTGATGCGTATCTATCCATCGAATTAATTTTGTACTCAAACCCTCAACTTGTTCATGAGTGCCTGTGAAATAAGGTGGATCAGCGTAAATAATATCATAGAGCGCTTTTTTTCGTTCTAAAAGCGAAAGGATGCTAAGAAAATCTCCTTTCATAATTTGACATTGTGATTCTACGCCTAATTGAGTTGCATTTTGTTTAATGGCTTGAATGGCATGAATATGAGAATCAATAAACGTTACTGATTTTGCGCCGCGACTTAGCGCTTCAAATCCCATTGCTCCAGAGCCAGCAAAAATATCGATAAAAGAAGCACCTTCAATGACGTGTTGGCAGATATTAAATAATGCTTCACGCAAACGACTTGACGTTGGCCGTGTTTGAGAGCCTTTAGGCATACTCAATTTTCTACCTTTGTATTTTCCAGCAATAATAATCATTATCGTCCAATTAAATCATTTCAAATTCAACGGATGTTGATTGACCGTTTGCAGTTGATGCTTGGAATAAATAGGTTCCTTTCGACCATCCATCAGGGGGTGATTTAAAAGCTGATTTTAAAATGGAATATCCAGTTTCTTCGATCACTGCTTGAGCAGGAATAGAAAAGTCATTTTCTAAATTTTGCAAAGTAAAATAGACAATATGACCGTTATGACCATTCTCTATTAAAATATCAAAAAATAATTCATTTGTTTGTGTTTCAAATTGTGTTTGGGGATCTGTGATTAATCCATTACTATCAATATGATCTCCAATCAAAATATATCCAAAATGTATGGGCTCTTCAAAAATTAGCTCATTTTGACTAATAATATTCTTATCATCAATAGAAGCTTCTTCTGAAGGTGATATAATCCGCATGCTCCAAATTTTCCAATGATGATCTTCATAAATCAAATAATATCTGATATAAGCAGCACCCTGGTCAGAACGAACAATGACAGAAATTGTCCCTATACCATTTCTTATTGAAGGCTTATGATACGATGAAACATGGAGTTGAGTGAGGATGGGATAACGTTTGATGAATTCACCAAAGACCTCTTCAGATGTAGCTTCTTTAAATTCATTAGAAGAATAATCCTTATAGGCTTCTGAAAGATTTTGATTTTCAATTGCTTTTAATTGATTTTTTATGACTTCTATTAAATCACCATGATCATGACTATGACTCGGATTGTGAATCGCTTCGGGCTTTAATAAACGAATGATTAGAATTTTCAATTTGTGATTTTCTTTAATCAGTTTGTATTCAATGGGTGTATTGATATGATCTGTTGAGGTTAAATAGCCTTTTAAAATGACTATATGATTTTCAATGGATCGTTGGAAAAAATGAGTTGATTGATTATTTAGAAAAACAGGGTAGGAATCAATGAAATGACGAAATTGCTCTAATGAAGTACCAGCTTTAAAATCATTCGAAGTATAGTCTAAATAAGCTTTTTCAATATTTTCATTCTTTAAAGCTGCAAGTTGATAATCAACAACATCTACAATTTTTTCAGTGATTAAAATGGCAGCTGTTACACCAATGAGCGCAATGACGGCAATAGCTGTAACAAGCTTAAACCAAAATGGCATGGGCTTCTTTTTGACTGCAGGTCGGGCGTGAGGTTGGTTATCTGTATCAGATTGATTGGTGTTTTGAGAAGACACTGAAGTAGGTGCTGAAACAGAAGATGGGATTTTTTCTCCGCACTCAGGACAAAATTTATCGGTAGATTCTATCTTTCCACCGCAATGAGAACAAAAAGTCATGTTATGTATTCCTAAATGTGGGTCGAAGCAGAATATGCTCCATAAAATAGAATGAGGTTTTCTGCTTTTTTATAATTCGCTTGTTTGAGAATTTCGTAGATTTGTAATCCTTTTGCATTTTCTCCCTGTTCAAAATACAACTTTCCCAATTTAAAAAAAGTTTCTTTATCTTCAGGGCATAATTTGATGAGGGTTTCGTATTCTTTGATTTCTTCATTAGGCATTTGTAAATCATGATAACTAAAAGCTAGTTGCGCATGTACCCAAGGATCATTCGGAGCATAATCACTCAAAATTTTAAATTCTTCAATCGCTCGTTCAGCTATTGTACGAAATTTTGATTTAAATGAGGGATTATATTTATTAGGCGGTATCCATCGATCATCATCCAAACCTTCTACAGTGCGTGGATCTACATATAAGCCAGAAAGCATCACGTAAGCATTAGCTAACCCAGCATGGGCTTCTAAATCTATTGGTTCGAGTCTAACTAACTTAATGTGCTCATCAATACAGGATTGTAATAAGGTTTCTTTTAATAAATGAAGATCATGCCAAAATAAAAAACAATTTATTTTTTCGATGGAAAGACTTAAAAATTGACACCAATTTGGGCAAGGAAAGATAGTATACTCTAAACCATGGAGTTCTGCAGCAAATTCACAGCAGGATTCGGCGATCGTACGATGATGATTCAATTGATCTTTAGAAAAAGAAGATCTCTTTTCACATTTTTGAAGAAAAAGAGACTTTAACTGCGCAAGTTTTTCAATTTTCTTGTTATTTGCATACATATGGAGGCTAAAGTAACAAAAAATTGTTGCAAAAATGATTGCCAAATGAATGGCCAAAACGAAAGTTTGAATGAAAAAAGCTAAATGAATAACAAAATAAATAATTTCAGTACTTAATAAAAGAATAAATAAAATATTGAATAAAACATGGGATCTTAATATTTTTTTTAATTCATTAATAGATGGATTAATATTAGGTTTTATTCCCCTATTAAAAAGACTATCATTAAAATTTTCTAAATATTCTTTTTCAAAAGCGTGAGTTGTCATTGATCAATCTATTGTTCTAAAATTTATATCTTTCAATCATACAATCATTAATTTCTCTTATATTCTTTTAACAAATTTTAAAAAATCTTTTTTTTAAAATTTTTTTTAATCTGTTTTAAGTTGTAAATCTTTGCTTAAATAAGAAAGTTTGAGTTCTTCTTGATCAAAGATAATTAATCCAATAAATACAATAATAAAAGAAACATAGAAAGGCCAAGTGATGATTTCCCCTAGATACATCCAGCCAAAAAAGGCAGAAAAAAGAGGTGTTATGAAACCGGCAAAAGAAATGAAGGTAGCTGAATAACGTTTTAGAAGATAGCCATATAAATTATAGC
This sequence comes from Parachlamydiaceae bacterium, assembly GCA_030679615.1. Classification (GTDB taxonomy): domain Bacteria; phylum Chlamydiota; class Chlamydiia; order Chlamydiales; family Parachlamydiaceae; genus JAUXSJ01. The sequence goes on from JAUXSJ010000268.1 coordinate 7,785, forward strand.
AAATTAAATTTGAGATAATGAGTAGGGCAAGAGTGCATTCAATAAAAATAGAATAATTTGTCACAGGGAGTGGATTCCAGTTTTCTGTGAAGAAAGAGTGAGAGAGAGCTAAAAATCCACCAGTGAACATTGTTATTCCATTGGCCATAGTAGGGGATAGTTGATGTTCGTTGACGAGTTGCTTCAAAAGAATCCAACCATACACACTACATACAACGGCGACCATGACAGATAATTCTGCCCAAGAAAAGAAAAACAATTGACCTGTTTTTTCTTCTATAGATGAATGCTGGTAAAGGATAGGAAAAAATCCGACGAGTCCAATGAGGAACCCTAGCCATTTTTTTTTACTTAATTGCTCAGAAAAAATTACATAAGAAAAGAGAGCAGATAAAAAAGGAGCTAAACTATAAATAAAACAAGTTTTAAAAGAAGTTAGATATTGAAGCCCCCAAAATTCAAATATATTTGTTAAGTAAATATTGAAAACAGCTAATAAGATAAGTTTGATCCATGTGGAACGTTCAAATTTGAAAGATTCTTTTTTTATAAAGAATTGATATGCAAGGAGAACTACACCCGCAAGCATCATTCTTGTCCCAACTAAAAATAAGGGCTGCGCGACTGATAAACCGGTTTTTGCAATTGTAAACACACTAGCAAATAAAGCATAAAGTAAAACCACAAAGAACATGTTAATCAACCTTTTTTAAAATGAAAAAATGATTGTATATTGAAATTAATAAAAAGTCAAAAAAAAGTTAATTAAAGATTTAGCTGAATAAAAACAAAAGAAATAACTGATAAATTGTTAATTAAAAATATATTTTTGTTAAAAATTTTTTTTGTGTATAATAAAATTATAAAGTTTGGTAGATATACATATAAAGATCTTTTTAATTGAGGTAGTGTATGCATAAAACAAAAATTTTATTGATAGAAGATGAGGAAGACATTGCTTCGCTAATTAAAATCCAAGGCGAGTTGGCTGGGTATAAAGTCCACGTCGAATCTGACGGATTAAATGGATATATGGCGATTGAAAAAGAGCATCCCGACGTGATTATTTTAGATATCATGCTGCCAGGTTTGAATGGATTAGATGTTTGTCGAAAAATTAGAAGCAATGCAGATTATAACAATATTCCAATCATTATTACATCAGCAAAAACTGAAGAATTAGATGTTGTATTAGGACTAGAATTAGGTGCAGACGATTATGTTGCAAAACCATTTTCACTTAAAGTTTTGTTTTCAAGAGTAAAAGCTGTCTTACGTAGAGGCAAGGAAACAGAAAGCGAAGCAAAAGTGATTGTTTTTGGTGACTACACAATGGAAGTAGACCGTTATCTTCTTCGTAAACAAGATAAGTCTATTCCGTTAACGCTTTCTGAGTTTGGTATTTTAAGAAGATTGTTGTTAAATCGAGGAAAAGTTTTAACAAGAAATCAGTTACTAGATGATGTACAGAATGATGAAGCATTTATTATAGACCGTAATATTGACGTGCATATTGCTTCATTAAGAAAAAAATTAGGGCCTAATTTCGATGGAATTGAAACAGTCAGGGGAGTGGGTTATCGTTTTAAAGACGAAGATGTATAGAAGGTTATTAAAAGAGATTTAAATGACCTTAACAATAGATTTTCGTGAATTACCTGCTTCTCCTATTCACCCCACTCATCGAATTTGGAGCTACCAAGATCAACCGACTGAAATTAGAGGATTTTGGTATGCTGTTCCAAATGAGATGGGTGGATTTTTATCTTCTCAACCCAATTTAAAAAGTTGTTGTGTTGGAAATCATAAATTACTTCATCAGCAAATACGTGTTTATGATGATTTATCTCATCTAAAGAACGATCATGTCGTAAGTTTAAATGGCATTTTCAAAATTGATCCAAGATACAATTCAGAGGGTCAACTTATTCAATTATATATTCTTAATGACGTTAAAGAGGTTTATAAAGAATCAAATATTGGATGGATGTTAGTTGCTATGTTTTTGTTGATAGGTTGCGTTTTGTTTTTTAAAAAATTTAATCATTGATTGGTTGATAATTCTTAGAGGGCTGCACTTCAGAGATTTTCTGTTTTAAATCACGTATTTTATCAGTTATTTTTTTTCTATATGCAAATGCAGCACATGCCACAATGTTTATAGCTAAAAGGCTTGCTCCTCCTGCACAGAGAAAAATAATTCTATTATGTTTATTTTCGGAATTGTATTCATACATTTCTTTTATATATTCTTTAATGCTGCTATTGAAACAACTTTGAACTGCTAAATTTAAGTCGAAATCAGGGTTAAATTGATTAGAGAAAAAACCTTGAGTTGAATTGACCTTTAAGAATCCATCAGAGCCAATTGCATAAGTCATGAGCGGGTAAGGATTAAGTTGAGTATGACAATATTCCAAATTTGCTTCTTGTACATATTCAAAAGATTTTAAAACCCCATATTGGATGGAGCAAGTACAATAATTTTCTAACAGTTTTTGATAATAAGGAGAACTAGGATCAGGCATATTGGTAGAAGGTAATTGAAATTCAAAAGATTGTTTTAAAACTCTAGAGGCGCAGTTTTCGTTGGAATATTGAAGTTCGTATGTTCCATCTGCGCATTGAAGACCGTCATTATCTTTATTAATCGTATAAGGTGGTTGATTAGGGATTTCTTGAGTTAAATTATCTTCATAGCAAATTTGATCAATCTCTGTTGGGAAACTAACATTTTGTTGCCCTTCAAAAATTGTATTGAAATAATATAATAACTCTGAAAAAAAATTGAACCGCGCAGTGTTTTCATTGATTTGACCATAGGTGGTCAGGCAATTACGCATACCCGTTGATGTTGCAAGGATGGCAATATAAACAGGTATGCCATTTTCTTGAATGCATATTGGATAATTATTAGCGCATTTTTCGGGTATTTGAGATGATGCACAAATTTCTTCTAAAGGGGCATTAAATGTAATATACCACCATAAATTCATAGGAAAACCATTCACAATACAGTTGTTAACTTTAAAATTCCCTTGCATATCTTGGTAATAGTTCTCGAGGGAATTAGTTAGTTTTTCCGTTTTTTTTGTTTCTTGTAAGGTTGGCTTTTTGTTTGGGTTATATTTTTGGACTTTGTCGATTTTTGATTCTACTTTTCGTATAACTTCGAATGACTCAATAAAAGCTTCATTGACTTGTTCTTTTCCTTTCCCCCACCCTAAAAGCCAATCGAAAAAACGACCTACTGATGTGACAGAGGGAGTGTTAATTATTTCTTGAAAATTAATATTTAGGAGGGCTTTCGTCATATCCGTGTAACTTAAGGAATTTTCTCCATTGAAATTCGAATTTATTGGATTTTCATCATGGTGTAAAGTCTGTGAATAAAATTGAGAAGTTATTTGTGAATCGATTTTCTGTACATGCATGATAGGCCTCTATTATATATATTTGTAATAACCCAAGCTTTTTCATATGTTGGAAAATGCTTTTTTATCAAACCAGCGTTTTAATATTTAATATGCTTCATATTTTCCTTAAAAGTCATGTGAAATGCAGTAAATTGTGTTCTCTAGTATACATTTTAATAATGTTCTTCGAATTTGATTGATTTTGAAATTATCAAACTATTTATTTATTTTTCAAGCAAATTGTTTTACTGTTGTTGTCTGAACACTAAATGTTCAGTAGCTAATCGATTAAAATACTTTTCTTTCACACACCATTCGCGTAAATTTTTTTCTTTTTAAATGGATCTACTGATAAGAGGTTTCTAATTTGGACCCTGAGCATCGACTTGTCGCATAAGCGTTAAGCAAAACCCTTGCTTGTTAGCCTGAAAAGTTTAAATTGCAACAGCCCAGGCATCGCCCTAATGGTGTTAACTTAAAAAAAATGTTATTAATTTAATTGACACGTAAGTATAAAATGCCATCCTTTCAGGACTCGATG
>JAUXSJ010000277.1 GCA_030679615.1 Parachlamydiaceae bacterium
TGATAAAATGATTTATAAAGGAACAGATCCCTTAATTGATAGCTACAGTACGTTTTATGACAATGAGCACTTGAAATCGACTGGACTAGAAATCTATTTACGTGAGCATGGAATTAGGGATATTGTTGTTGCTGGATTAGCAACAGATTATTGCATAAAATATTCGGTATTAGATGCTTTAGAATTAGGGTTTAATGTTTACGTCATCATAGATGCGTGTAAAGGAGTTAATTTAAATTTAAATGATTCACACTTAGCTTGTGAAAAAATGATTCAAGCAGGAGCGACTTTACTGTCATTTAGTGATTTGAAGGATCTTTTGGTTGCCGATAAAAAGAAATGAGCGATTGAAAAGACCACGCGGTTAAAAGTCCCAGTATAATAAAAAAAATAGCTCCTGTCCAACCTGGCAGGATAAAATTTCCAATGATGACTGGAATATCCCAAAGGGCTCGAACTAAATTGGCAATAGATACTAAGGCAACTAGGAAGGTGATAAGAAAAAGAGGTGTTTTGTCTGGCATAAGTTTTCTTTTTTTTATCTAATCTATAATCGTCACAGATTTATTTATGAAGCAAAATATTTATTCATCTTGCCAATCAAAATTTACTCATGATTGACAAGATATTGAATTATTGAATGTCTAAATTAAATGTCTTTCGTTTGTTGAAATCAATTTAATTGATTTAACCGTTACAACTGGTGGTCCAATTGCTGGATTTGCTAAGACAGATAATACAGCATCATAAGTTCTGAGAATGACATGTTCGTGATTGTGATGATGAGAGCATGAATGATGTGAATGGTCAGCTTCTATAGCATTTATTTCTTCTTCATCATTTAATTCTTTAGTATCTACTAAAAGATCACTTACAATTTCGATTGTTTTAATATTGTAATGAACATTCCAACCGTAATTTATACCTGGAGTTGTTCTTACTATATCAACAATAAATTCATTTTGTCCAATTGTTCCTAATGGATTAATAGCTGTCAATATGCTTTCGTAAATGTTGATGCTTTGATTTAAGTTTGATGTAATTGCATGAGTCGTTGATACGAATGATAGACTTGCAATGAGTCCAAATAAAAGTTTCTTCATAGAATCTCCTTCAAGGTTATTTATTCTCCTGAATCCAATTCAAACGGCGCTTTTACCTTTGTCAAGTTCAGGTTTATCGATAACATTCCATATGCCTTGACATCTTGTCAAATAAAAATTTCAAACATTAAGCCAAAAAATTTTTTTTACGATTAACATTTTTCAACTTAAGCCATAAAATCGCAAAATATTACCACTGAGATTGCTGAGAACACATAGAAAGAAGAAAGATTTGAGGAAAATAAACTTTTATTCTGTCTTATTATCTCATACTTTATTTATGCCCTCAGTGATCTCAGTGGTAATTTTTATTACTTTGTGGGTTAATTTGATAGCATTGATTAGATTTTATGATTACTTAAATCTGATAGGATAATATCTGAAAAAAGAGACGCTACTGATAAAACAGTAATTTTTTTATTTGAAGTTACCTGACTGTTTTGGATAATGCTATTTGTTGTGATCATCGTTTCGATGGGGCTTTTTTCAATTTTTTCGATCGCATCATTTATAAATAATCCATGGCCAACAATAGCAACGATGCGTTTTGCGCCTAGTTTTTTACATGCTTCTGCCGCTTGAATGAGGGTGCTTCCTGTAGAACACATGTCGTCAGGTAAAATAACAGTACGATCTTTAACATCACCAACAAAAAATTGAATATTTACTTGATAAGGATTGATTCTTTCTTTTTCGATTAATCCTACAGGAAAACCTAAGGCTTTAGCGTAATTCACTGCAATTTTAATACCACCTTTATCAGGTGCAATCACTATTGGGTTATCAAATTGATGTGTTCTACAATAAGGAATGAGTAATGAACGACTTAATAGGTGTTCAACAGGAATATCAAAAAATCCTTCAATTTGTTCAGAATGTAAATCTAAAGTGATTAATCGATGAATACCACTAATTTTTAATAAATTGGCAACAACCTTAGCTGAAATGGGGACACCGGATTTGTCTAGTCTATCTTGTCTTGCATACCCGTAATAAGGTAGAATTATCGTTATTTGTTTTGCTGAAGCACGTTTTAATGCATCAATGATTAGAAGGAGTTCGATCAAATGTTGGTTTATATTTGGAAATAAAGATTGAATAACGTAAACATTTCTATTCTGAACAGATTCTAAAAGCTGAATGGAAATTTCACTATCAGGAAAATTTTCTATTTTTATCTGTCCTAGCGGTATATTAACAAGGTTTGAAATTTCATGGGCTAAAGGCAGATTGGAAGAGCCGCTAAATATAAGAGGATGCAATTCCATTAAGAACCTTATATTTTTAAATTCGTTAATGCTTCGATTTCTTCTATATGCATGTTCAATGTATTTGCATTTTTATCCGTTGGAAGATTTTTATAAGCCACGTAGGCTTGAATGTAATAATATAGTTCAAAAAGACGTTTTTCTAAAAATTTCATGGTTTTTTCTTGATTGGCATCAGGATTAAGTTTCAAGAGGGGATAACTTATTCTTAAGGTGTCTCTGCTCCAATGATTAAAGGCTTTATTGATTTTATGATTAATAGACCCATCATTTTCAATTAAAGCGCATGTCATATCGACGACATGATTGATATCAAGCTTTAATGCTTTTTCTAATTTCCAAATTTCAACTCTATAAAGATTAAATTTTTTTGTGCTTGATCTGAGAGTTTCAAGATGATCATAATAAGAATCAACCATAATGTTGATGACATCTTGTTTAATTGATTCGTAATAACATTCAAATTTTTGAAATGAAGATTCATGTTTAAAATAACCAATAAGTTTTGCTACAAGTTCTAGCTCAAAATTTGTAAAATCAGCCCAAGGTACAGATTCTCCATATCCTATCTCTGTATCGTTTTCATCAGGATAAATTGTTAACGGAAAAAGTAATAAAACAAATGAAAAAAATTTAATAATTTTAAAAATCATAAAAAAACTTTAAAAATGAGCGTTGAACATCAAAACTTTACTTAAGTAAAATAAACATTTTTTTACAACAATGTTTTTAGAAATTAAAACATGTAAATTTTCAAGTTGCCATTTTAAATGCCAGTTTTTTTATGCAGGGAGAGGTGAAGTAGAAGAGAGGAAGGGGGAGATGGGAAAATTATAAAAATAATAAAAAATAAATATCTTGTAATTTTTTAAATGTTTTCTTTTTCTATTTTGCGTATCCCTATCATTTTACGTTAAAAAAATTGACACACAAAAGTAGCCTTACTTAACGACCTTTTCAACAAGAAGCAACCCTACTATATCTACTTATCTTGTTTATCCTGTTCTTTATCCTTTCTATCTTGTAAGTTATATTTATGAAATATACGAAAAGCTGGTTTGTTGATTTGGAATTTGTCTATTAAATTTGTAAGAATTTGGCTTTTACAGGGTCGATCTATTCTTTTGAGATTGACATAAAAATTAAACATTTAGACAATGTCCCCACATCAATCTACTTATGCTCAAATGGATGAGATTATAGTTTATGACAAATATTATTGAAGTATTACAGGAAAGAGGATTCATCGATGCGATGACCTCAGAAGAAGATTTAAAGCGGTTGACGAATAGTCCTTCACGTATTTATTGTGGTTTTGATCCGACAGCTGATAGTCTTCATCTTGGAAACTTTGTTCCGATTATGGGTTTGGCTTGGTTCCAAAAATTTGGGCATACACCTGTAGCAATTATTGGTGGAGCTACAGGCATGATTGGTGATCCCTCTGGAAAAGCAGCTCAAAGACAACTTTTAGATGAAACAACAATTAAAATTAATCTTGAAGGGATTCGTAAAAATTTAGAAGTTATTTTAGATTTTAATCATCCTACATCCAAAGCAATTATTTTAAACAACTACGAATGGTATAAAGATTTTTCTTATGTTCATTTTTTAAGAGATGTGGGTTCATTATTTCGCGTTGGAACTATGTTAGGAAAAGAAAGCGTAAGACTACGTATGCAGTCTGAAGAAGGAATGAGCTATACTGAATTTAGTTATCAAATTTTACAAGGCTATGATTTTTTACACCTTTTTAAACATCACGGCGTTTCAATTCAACTAGGTGGAAGTGATCAATGGGGAAATATTACTGCAGGAACCGATTTAATCAGGCGTGTTGAAGGTAAGTCTGCTTTTGGAATCACTTTCCCATTGCTAACTAAAAAAGACGGTCAAAAATTTGGTAAATCTGAAAAAGGGGCAATTTGGTTGTCTCCTGAAAAGCTTTCTCCCTATGAGTTTTATCAATATCTTGTGAGAGTTGAAGATGAGGATGTGATTCAGCTTATGCGTATGCTCACGTTTATGGATATGCATGAAATAAGAAATTATGAAAAAATGTTAAAAGACAATACATGCCCTCCACGTACAGCTCAAAAGAGGTTGGCTGAAGAAGTCACTAAAATTGTTCATGGAAATGAAGGATTTCAAAAAGCTTTAAAAGTGACACAAAGTATTTCACCAGGCTCAGAAACTGAGTTGGATGTGAGTACATTAGAAAGTATTGCCTCTGATATGCCATCTTGCCAATTAACAAAAGATCAAGTGATAAATAAAAATATTATTGATTTGATTGTTGAATTAGGTTTACAGCCTAGTAAAAAAAAGGCAAGAGAGGTGATGAAAGATGGTAGTGTTTACCTCAATAATAAAAAAATTGAAGACCAAACATTGCTAATCCAAGAAAATTTACTTATTGATGGACGTCTAATATTACTTTCTATAGGGAAAAAAAACAAACTTCTACTCAATGTAAATGGATAAAAAATAAAAAGATTCTCGAATTTTAAAAAATGTATTATACATTTAAGTGATAACCAGTTATTCAAAATTGAATGAAAGTATTTTCAAAGGATTTAGGTAATAAAAAGACTAAAAAATTTGAGAAGGGAAAAGCGAAAATTATTGTGAACGAAATTTCGCCACAAAATTAAAGTGTAAAACTAAGGAGATTGCATCTATGACCACAGCTTCTAAGAAGAGTACTATGACAAAAAAGAAATTGATCCATTCGATTTCACAGGATAAGGGAATTCATCATCATGATGTTCGACATGTCATTCAAGCATTCTTGGATAAGACTACAGATTGTTTATCTCAAGGTGAACGCTTAGAATTTAGAGAGTTTGGTGTATTTGAAGTAGTGGAAAGAAAGCAAAAAATTGGAAGAAATCCAAAAAATGCTGCCGTTCCAATTGTAATTCCAGCAAGAATGGCTGTGAAATTTACACCAGGTAAAAAAATGAGACAGGTTGTTGGAGAGGAAGATTTTGTTGAGATGGAAGTAGGGGTTTAATCCTTTTTTTTATCACACCAATTAGTTTGGCAGTTTAATGAACATACATTCTCTACAACTTTTATTTTGTCAGCAAGTTGGTGAGCATTCATCCTCTTTTGAAAAAGGGGTTTATCGCTTCCTTCATTTTCAAGAATATCCATCAGATGGTTTTCTTGAAAATGAATGTGTTTGGGAGGAACCCTTATTTTCAGAAGAAAGAGCAATAAAAAATTGGAAATGTTTGTTGTCAGCGAATGTGTTATGTGAATTAGCTCAGCTAGATACGTCTCTAATAGCTCAACAAGTTAAATTATTTGAACAAAGACCTTGGAATCAAAGTTCACAATATTTTAGATCAATTGTGGCTCTAAATCATGCTTTTGCAAAAATGTTGGTACCTGAGGTAGGGCCACATCTTTTAGAAAGTGGGGCTGCTTTGATTGATCTATATGAATACACACCTTGGTTATCATTACCATACACCCCCCAACATTTTGAATTTGGAATTTTCCTTGCTGTTTTAGGATTGCTTAAAGGAAAACAAGAATTAAAAGAGATTGTCGTTAGGTTAGCTAAATGGCAAATAAATACTTTAGATATTCACGGATGCCCTTTAAAAGGGCTATTTGTTAAAGAAAAAGAGAGCCAATCTCCACGTTCGCAAAGTTTAAGTTATTTGTTATTTCGCGTTGCTTCGCTTTGCTCAAATGATTACCCCTTTGCAGAATATGCTGAGGCAGCGTTAAAATCTTTATTTGAAAAAGAAGAGTATGCAAGTGAGGTGATTGATCCACTTTGGGCATTAATTGAAAAATGGTGTGAGTCTTTTCCATTAAAAACAAATGCTAATGAGCCTCTTTCTGAATACATATATGATCCATCAACAGCCTTGGTAGGATTTAGAGCTGTTTCTGAACAAATAATGTGTACACTTCACGGTGGAAAAACTGGCTTAGGTTCAATTAGAAAAGATGATGTTGAAATAGTTAGTTATGGTCCGCAATACTTTCCATTAGCCGATTGTGAAGGATTTGGTATTCAAGGGAATGCTTTATCAGATCAAGGAATGA
>JAUXSJ010000280.1 GCA_030679615.1 Parachlamydiaceae bacterium
CGTTTTTAATAAAATAGAGTTATAAAATGGAAGTCTTTAACAAATACAGCGACTTATATTAACTACTTTATTATGATAAAGAATACTCTAAAGAAGTGGATTATGTAATAAAGAAACTCACCGAGTACAAAGTCCCATCAAATAAAATTCTAGAATTTGGAAGCGGTACCGGTAAACATGGGTGTTTACTTGCCGAAAAAGGTTATGAAATTACTGGTGTGGAATTAAGTGAAAAAATGTTTCAAAAGGCGAATGCTTATATTCAAAAGAATGGACTAATTAAGAAATTCAAGATATGTTGTGCTGATATATCTAATTTCAGGTCTAAAGATAAGTTCGGCGCTGTCATCTCTCTTTTTCATGTTATTAGTTATCTAACCACAAATTCAAAACTTCAAAAAACTTTTAAGAATGCCGCATTACATTTAGAAAAAGGCGGACTTTTTATTTTTGATATTTGGTATACTCCGGCAGTCTTAACATTGAAACCTCATAACAAAATAAAAGAAATTGAAAGTGAATCTTTGAAGATATATCGTGTAACTGAGCCGAACATACGTTATAACGATAATGTTGTGGATGTAAATTTTAAGCTAATCATCACCGATAAAAAAATGAAAGAAACATCTTATCTCGAAGAGACACACAACATGAGATACTTTAGTACACCGGAGATTTCCTTGTTAGCAAATCTAAATTCATTTGAAGTATTAAAAGTAGAAGAATTTTTAACAGAAAATGATCCTTCAGAGTATACCTGGGGAGTCTGTTTTATTTTAAGGAAAGCTTAGTTGGGAAAAAAATTTATACCCGTTTGCGAACCGTTTTTAGCCGGCAGAGAAAAAGAATATGTGATGGAAGCATTAGAGTCGGGTTGGATATCTTCTGCAGGTAAATATATCTCCGCTTTTGAAAATGCTTTTGCTGCATATATTGGTGTTAAGCACGCTATTGCCGTGACAAATGGAACAAATGCTTTACATCTCGCTCTTGTTGCTATAGGTATAAGTAAAGAGGACGAGGTTATCATTCCCGATTTTACCATGATTGCTTCAGCGTTTGCAGTTTGTTACACAGGTGCTAAGCCAGTATTTGTTGATGCTGAGTCAAGGGCATGGAATATTGATCCGGGTAAAATTGAAGAAAAAATTACCTCAAAAACTAAAGCGATTATGGTTGTTCATATCTATGGGCATCCATGTGAAATGAAAAGGATAACAGAAATTGCAAAAAAATATAATTTGAGAATAATTGAAGATGCCGCAGAAGTGCACGGAGCTGAATATTTTGGTAAAAAGTGTGGAAATTTAAGTGATATAGCCGCATTTTCTTTTTTCGCAAATAAAATTGCAACTACCGGTGAGGGGGGGATGGTTGTTATAAATGATGATGAGCTAGCGGAAAAATGTAGGTATTATAAAAATCTCTGTTTCCCAATAAAAGGTGAAAGAAATTACATGCATAATGATATTGGATTTAACTATAGGATGTCCAATATCCACGCAGCACTCGGTTTAGCTCAAGTTGAAAAACTTGACTTTTATATTGGGAAAAGAAGGGAAAACAATAGGCAGTATCGAAAACATCTTTCGGAAATACCGGGTGTTATTTTTCAGGAAGAATTACAAGGTACTAAAAATGTTTATTGGATGAATGGAATTGTTATTGACAAAGAAAAATTCGGTATGTCAAGAAATGAATTGATGTATAAGCTAAAAAAAGAAGGAATAGATACACGCTATTTTTTTAATGGTATGCATAAGCAACCCTCTCTAATAAAATATGATTGTGATTGTGAAGGTGATTTTAAGATAACAAATTGGTTAGCCGAAAATGGTTTGTATTTACCTTCCGGATCGAATTTAACTGCAGCTGATGTTGAGAGAATTTCTTTAACTATACAAAAGTTTCATAAAAAAAAGTGAAAAGGAAAATTCTCATTTTCTTATCTTTGAATCCGGAAGATGGAGGGAAATTTCAATATTCGATCACTCTTCTAGAAAATATTACAGAGCTTGATAAGAATTTGTTCGATGTAATTGCTCTTTACTATTCTGATCTTTGGAAAATTTATTTACAGAAATTTGGGATTCAAGGATACAAAATATCAAATGCTGAGAGCTTTTGGTTCAATAAATCTAGAAAATTATTTGTTGATATTTTCCCGTTTCTTTGGTTATGGCGAAAAATTAATCGATATCTTAGTCAAGTTTATAAGAATATTAATTCCTTTAAGCCTGACCTTATCATTTATCCGGGGGGTTGTAATTTATCTTATGAGTTCGATTTCCCATCGATAGTACCCATATTTGATTTGATGCATAGATATGAAGATTTCCCAGAAGTCAAAGAAAAAACAATTTATAATTCTCGTGAGAAACATTATAAGAACGTATGTAAATATGCTAATGGAATATTTGTAGATTCAAAACTTGGTAAAAGTCAGGTTATTGAATCGTATAAAGTTGATGAAAAAAAAATAATTGTATTCCCTTATCAACCACCTTATTATGTTTATGATTTTAATGATATTGATGTAATTACGAAATACAATTTACCTGTTAAATATTATTTTTATCCTGCTCAATTTTGGGTGCATAAAAATCATAAAATTATTATCGAAGCAGTAAAATATTTGAATGAGAAAGGTATTCACATGAATGTTGTTTGTGCTGGGTCTGAAAAGAATGGTTATGAAAAAGTTATAACCTTAATTGAAAATTATAATTTACAAAATCAATTTTTCATCTTAGGTTATGTGAATAATGATGAATTGGTCTCACTATATAAAAGAGCTCAAGCATTAGTGTTCCCAACTTTTTTTGGACCAACTAATATACCACCTCTTGAAGCATTAGCCCTAGGTTGTCCAGTATTGGTTTCAGATGTTTATGCACATAGAGAGCAATTGTGTGATAATGTAATTTATTTCGATCCATTCGATTATAAAGACTTAGCTAGTAAGTTAGATCTATTTTGTTCTAATAACTTTTCAGAGCGAAGTAAAAAGAATGATAATTACAGAAATACTTTTTATAAAATTCGACAAAGTAATTATGAATCTATAAAAAAAATAATATCTGAATTGGCTTAAACTTGGGAACTAACGCACCCGTATTCTTTCTATTTTACTCTGATAAAAGTTAGTAAAATTAGTATTCATTATTTGAAATAATATATTTTCTGATCGGTTAATCAATGAAAAGTCTTAAATTATTTTTAGCGGTATTATATATACCTATCTTTGCAGCGATTTTTATTAGTCCTTATAGTGGTACTTTTTACTTACTCATCTATGCCTCGTTATTTATTTTGGTAATGCTTCAAAAAAGAAATTCAAACAGATATTTTATAATGAATATCGTTCTTTTCATTAAATTTTCTATAGTATTCATAATTCTTAATAGTTTTCATTTAGTAGATGGTAACGAACTATTAATGGCAGTTAGGCAATCCTTACCATTTGCGATCGTGCTAGGTTTAATATTGTTTTTGTCTAAATACAATCAGGAAGAATTAACAAAATTAATTGAACGAGCATTCCATTTAGCTGGTATCATGTTCATAATACAATTTATCTTATCGGCTTATGAATCCATCAATAATATCTATTTAGTTAAAGATTTTAATTGGGCTCTTTCCGAAATCAATAAATCTACCATAGAGAGCAGATTTATACTGAATATATTTAGTATAAACATTAATTTTTTAAGTATTTTTACTCACGCATTTAGTGGATTATTAGGACATCATAATTACTGGGCAGTTCAATTACCTTTCTATAACCTTTTCTTCTTAATTTTGTATCACAAATCAGGGAAAACGTACTATTTAGTTTTAATTGCTTTAGTATTAATTGCGATTTTACTTAATACAACAAGAGCTGGCATCATTACTATCTTATTAACAGATATTTTTTACGTGCTGTTCTTAAATAAACGAAAAAATAAGACATATTATGTTATAGCATATGGTACACTATTTTTATTGATCTATAGTATTTTCATGTTAGCTGTAAATTTATCATATTATTTTGAGCAAACCGATACACTTACAGTGAGATCAGAATGGTACACAGCTTTTTATCAGCAAATTATTGGTAGTGGTCTCAGATTATTCTTTGGATACGGGATTTCTCAGATTGATCAAATAATGGTAAATATAAGGGCATACAACTTTGAAAGCGCGTTTTTCAGTATTTTGTTTGAAAATGGTCTTATGGGATTGTCCTTATTTATTATATTTTTAGTTAAGATTATTATTCAGGGTCGAAAATTTTCTTTTATAAATAAATATTTTAGTTATTTGATAGTTTTTAATATTGTTGGTGTTTCTGCGACTATTGGTGGTGTAATAACATTTTATGCATTTCAATTTGTTGCTCTAATATATATTTATAACGTCATAACCGATCCTTCTTACAACGAAGCACTTGCTTTACAAACTGCCTTATTAATTAAAAATAATACTTAATAGCTTAAGCCTGATATTTTGCATAACTAAGAATTTATGAAAGAACTTTTTTCCAAAATTTTGTTCCTCTCCGATAGAATTGATAGAATTAAGATTATACTTCTTTTTATTTTAATTCTGTCAGGGACTTTTTTCGAATTATTGGGTTTAGGCTCAATTCTTCCTTTTCTCTTTGTTGTCAGTAAACCTGGATTAATAAATGAAAACTTTTATCTTAACAAACTTTACAATTGGATCTCGCCGGGGTCAGTTAATAATTTTTTAATTTGGTTAGGGCTTATCATTATCATTGTCTTTACATTAAAGAATGCTTATCTATTTTTTATTCAATATTCTATCATTAAGTTTTCTACAAAAATTCATCAAAAATTATCAAGCAGATTGTTCCGATGTTATCTCTATAGTCCCTATACGTTTCATTTACAGCGCAACAGCGCCCAACTTTTACGTAATCTGGGTATTGTGCAAACTGTAATTAACGGAATATTGATTCCCTTAATTACTATAATAACCAATCTACTCTTAATTGTTTCGATTTTTATCATGCTTGTTTTTGTTGATATAACCTCTTCTCTAATCGTTTTCAGTTTTCTCGGGCTTATTTCTTTTATTTATTTTTCGATTTTCAAAAGAAAATTGAGTCGTTTTGGAGAAGAGCTGAATTATCACTATGAAATGTTATTTAAACAGTTCAACCAAGGACTTGGAAGCATTAAAGAATCAAAAATATTGGGTCGTGAACATTTTTTTGATAAATCCTATTCATATCATTTAGTCGGATTAAATAAAATATTGAATTGGCAGCAAAGTATAGGTGTGTTGCCTAATTTTATTATCGAAACATTAATGGTAACGCTAATTTTATTTATTATGTTCTTTGCAATTTTCAGAGGTCACGAGATAAATACAATCCTTATAAGTGTATCATTCTTCGGATTGGCGGCAATTAGGTTAATGCCCTCTATTAACAAAATTAATTCATCGGTTAATTTGATTAAGTTCTATATACCTGGACTTGAAGAGGTCTTTTCTGATCTTAAAATGTCTGAGTCATATACCAAAACAATTCCTTTCCAGAAAATTGAGTCAGAATTAATATTTAATAAAGAATTAGAGTTAAGGCAAATATACTTTTCGTATGATGGGACTGACAAAACAGTTTTAGAAAACATTAGTCTAAAAATTTCAAAAAATTCGACAGTTGGATTTGTTGGTAAGTCAGGTGCGGGTAAAACTACTACAGTTGACATTATTTTAGGTTTACTTAATCCAAACAGCGGTAAAGTATTAGTAGATGGTTTTGATATTCATGAAAATATAAGATCATGGCAGAGTAAAGTTGGTTACATTCCACAGCAGATTTATTTAATGGACGAAACAATTACTGCCAATATTGCTTTTGGAATTCCTGAAAATGAAGTTAATCTAAGTAAAATTCAAATTGCTCTTTCTTTGGCTCAACTTGATGAATTTGTGAGTCAATTGCCAAATGGTTTAAACACTATTATCGGCGAATCCGGTGTACGTGTTTCCGGTGGACAGAGGCAAAGAATTGGGATTGCCCGGGCGCTTTATAACGAACCGGAATTATTAATTATGGATGAAGCAACTGCAGCGTTGGATAACGAAACTGAAAAAGCATTTATGGAAGCGATCGAATCTTTAAGCGGGAAAAGGACAATAATTATTATAGCTCATCGTTTAACAACAGTAGCTAATGTGGATAAAATATTTTTCTTTTCACAAGGTAAACTGAATTC
>JAUXSJ010000284.1 GCA_030679615.1 Parachlamydiaceae bacterium
TTAAATTGTTTTCGAGAAGTTCTGCATTCTTTGCGGTAAAAAATTAACGTCGATATTATCTATGCGTTGTGGAAGTTGCTGCTCTACGGTCGTCTATTTTCTTTTGAAGTCTTTTTTCTTCTTCACGCTTTAATTCTAACTCTTTATCTAATCGGCCATCCTCTAAGCGTTTTCTTTCATGCTCTCTTTGTACTCGGTGGTCTTCTAAACGTTTTCTTTCTTGCTCTCTCTCTACTCGATGCGCCTCTTCTCGTTTTCGTAAATCATCTTCTCTTTTTCTAAAATCTCCCTTTTCATGTTCAAACTGATTTTTAAATGTTCTGTCATCAAGAGTGGTAACTGCATTCGCATTTAAGTAAAAAGTCACACCTAAGCCTAAGATACTAAAGGACTTTAATAAAAATTTATTCATATATCCCCCATACTTTAATGTCAATTTAATAAATAAACTTATTATGTTTATTCAACAAGTTAATTATTCATCAATAAATAATACCTCAAATAAATAAGGCCAGTTTTTACCTGTTAAATAAAAACTCTTTGTTTCAGGATTATAAGCAATTCCATTTAATACTTCGTCTAAAGAGAATTTTTTCTTTTGAGTTTCAATTTTAAGAATTGAAGCATCAATTTTACTCATTACTTGACCAGAATGTTTATCTATTCTAACAATCCAATCTGTTTTCCAAACATTTGCATATAAACTATCCCCGACGCATTCTAAATCATTTAAATGATTAACAGGTTGATCGTTGAAAGTGACTTGAATAGATTTTAATACTTTAAAAGTTTCAGGATCTCTTTGAGTTAAAGTTGAAGTTCCATTACTCATCCATATACTGCTCCCGTCTCGGCACAACCCCCAACCGTCATCTAAATAATGGATCATATTAACTAATTGAAATGTCAGTCGATTAAAAACAAACGCTGTTTGATTTTTCCAAGTAATCACAATAATTTTATTCGCAAAGACAGCAATTCCTTCACCAAAAACATCCTTGGGTAAAAATTGAGATTGAATTGTTTTTCCTGAGTGTAAATCAATTTGGCGAACAGACGAGCTTCCATAAAGCCCTGTAGTTTCATACAGCTTTTTTCCTTCAAAAGCTAATCCTTGGGTAAATGATTTAACGTCATGAGGAAATTTAGATAAAACCTTTACTTTTTGAATAAGAACAGATTCTGCATAAAAACAAGGATACAAGACCAATAAACAAAATATGAGTTTGCGTTTCATTATTAAACCTACTTAGCTGCCAATTGAAGTTCTTGAATCACTCCTAAAACAACTGCTTTTTTATCTGCATTTAGAAAAGGCATGACATGTAATAGAAAGCCATCTCTTTTGCGAGCCCATCTTTCAGTATCAATAAAAGCAATTTGACCTTGATAAGTGAAAGGCATATTGCGGAGAACTGAATCCAAGCCTCTAAAATTAAAAACAACCATACATAGCTCTCTTAGAACATCAATATCAATATTTCGATAGCATTGTTCAATTTCACCCGTTCTATCCAACTCTCCACCACAAATATTCATTTTCTCTACAACTAAAAGATAGGTTTTTTTATTGGTTTTGGTATTATTGAATTTTTTTGGTAAAGGAAAAAGCCATTTTTTAGGAACTACAATAAATTTTAGTTGATTTGAAGCGATAAATTTAGATAGATTCCTAGCACCGTTAATTCTTCTCAGATAATTTAAAATTTGTTCTTTTTGAGAAATCGAATGATCAAATTTTTTAAATAAATAT
This sequence comes from Parachlamydiaceae bacterium, assembly GCA_030679615.1. Classification (GTDB taxonomy): domain Bacteria; phylum Chlamydiota; class Chlamydiia; order Chlamydiales; family Parachlamydiaceae; genus JAUXSJ01. The sequence goes on from JAUXSJ010000284.1 coordinate 1,754, forward strand.
CCTTGAATACTTGGATGAGAACCCACCATGAGACCTCTATGGGCGCGCTCATTAACATAAAACCCTGATTTTCTCCAATGATCTGGGGAGTCAAATTGATGCAAATCTGTAAAAATTTCGTGCAGTTGTACATAAATTGGATGTGTTTTAGGTAACAAGCATTGTTTAATAGAGAGAGAATTTTTAGTTAAATCAGCTTGCTGTCCATATAATAAATTGATAAATAAAGTAACTAATATCCAAATATTGACCAACCCTTTCATAAATTTCCTTAAATAGAGTTAAACATGTTGAAAATGCAATCGAATACAATAGGTTAACAATGACAAATCAAACTTTTTTCTCACATATTTTTAATGCCATTTTCTTGATTAGCATCTTTTATCAAGCATCTTATCGTGCAGAAGAATTAAAAAAAACTGAGATAACAAATTCAGTCGATCAACAATTAATTGATTCTTATATACTACCTAAAAGCCATCCTTTATTTAATCGATTAAAAAAAATTTTCAATCAACCTTCAATGTTTAAATCGACTGAACATTTTGAAAAAGCAGGCTTTAACATTAAATTGGGCCATCGTAAATTGATGGTTGGCGCACATCCATCTATAAAATCTTATCTTTTCAAAAAATTTCCAAATTCCTATCCACAACAAAAGCAATTAGATAATTTTATCACACGCATAAAAGGAGCTGAAATATTACGCAAATGCATCGCAATCCTTAAATTAAAGCACATTGTAGTACCTAAAAAATGGCTTTACAAGCTTCCTAAGTCTTTTTCAAGGGAAAAGCATGAAGATACATATCTTTTAGTCGTAGAAAATATGGATATTTATGAAGGTTATGAAAATCCTCAAGATCAAGGATCATTACATTATTACAACATGAATATTGAGGTGTTAACTGAATTATGCACTCTTTTACATTTTGTTGGTGGATGCGATGCTTACCCACGGAATCAACCCTTTACGAAATCTGGAAAAATCGCATTTGTAGATACTGAACACATTGGAAAATTAAAAGGACATTTCCTTAAACATATTGTACCTGCATTGAATCCTGATTTACAACCGTACGCTGTTGCATTATGGATGAAGCTTGAACAGGAAGGAAACAATTAAACAAATGTATCCTAGACTTTAGTCTGGGCTACATTTTTAATTTAATTAAAAAACATTTATTGGTTAACAATAGGTTTTGGAATAAATCGATTCCATTTCCCTCTCATATAAGTATGAAAAGCCACAAAATGATATCCTGCAGCTTGATAAAAGATTTTATCCTCTGGATAACCACTGTTTGTCCACAATAAAGTTCTAATATTTACCTGATCTGTATTCCTAAGAGCAAAATTATAATAAATTTCGTACTCAGATGCCCCTTTTTTTCCATCTAAATCCACACAATGACAAAACGCTTTCCAAAATACTTTATGATGGTATCGTTCAACAGTTTTAAATAAGTCTTTTAAAATAGGCATCTGAAATAACATATGATGACATACACTATAAACTTCAGGAAAAATGCGTTGATAGCCCGGAACAAGCCTTTCAGCATGTTGAAAATAAGCTTCTTTTCCTTCTCGAGGACTCATACAAAAAAGTCCACCGTGTTTTTCATTTAAAAAAGAGACAGGATTCATGAAAATAGCATCCGCATCCACAACTAAAACATTAGGTGAAATCCCAGGAATGATAAAAGGAGAATAAAGTTTTAAGAGTTGCTGAAAATACCACCCTGCCCCACGACTTGTATTATTGAAAAATTTTTTAGCTTTTTTCATATCGCCCTTTCCGACAGCTTTAGCAATTGAATCTTTGTTAAAGGGAAATTCATTTTCATTAAACCATTCTGCTTTATTCGTTAAGCGTTCAGATGAAACAACAATGACTCGTCTAACTTTATTACAATTTTCCAGAATACCATCAATGCAATCGTCGATCGTTGGCTTATCTTTTGGATGTGAAACAATCACTACATCAATAGGACTGTCAGTAAGTGGGTAATTTTTTTTTACACCTTCTTTTGTTGCTTGTGCAGAAAAAGGAATAAAAAAGCAAAAAAGCAAACAAATAAATTTATACATGATGATTTTCCATCTTTGATTTTTGAAACTTTAAGCGATTCCGAATGAGTCGAAGATAATCACCTAAGTGAATTTCCTCAAGAAATTATTTTTATTTTTAATTGTGGAATATGGAAAATGTGTTTAATGATTTTGCACAAATTGTAGTTAAAATGATTAGATTAAGATCAATATAAGCGAAATCAATAAAGTAGCTTTGTATTAAATAAATAGGAATTTTACTAAAGACGACCCACTTAATTCTAACATAAGTGGGTCAATCTAAATTATTCTTTATTATGCAACTGGAGAGGAGTGAGGAATAAAATTCGGAATTTCTTCAATAGAAAATTGAGCTGGTAAATTTACTAATTGTGCATCATGGAAAATTCCTTGAACAATTCTTCCATCTGGAAAAATTATTTCACCTTCTCCATTTAATTTTCCCCCATTAAATGTTCCTATAAATTCTACCCCATTTACTAGAACTAAAGAGCCTAACCCGTTTAATAATCCATTATTAAATTTTCCTATGAATTTTCCAGCAGGTACAGTTTGTACTCCTTCAACCAATATTTCATTTTCAAATTTTCCTTCTGAAATCATATACTCAATATCCGAATTACATACTGTTTGTAATCCTACAATTAATATTCCATTTTCAAATTTTCCTGTTGAAGTAACTTTAACGACTGGAGTTAATACTGTTTGTGTTCCTTGAATCAATTTTTCATTTTCAAATTTTCCTATTGTAACAACTTCACAATCTGGAATTCGTACTGTTCTCGATCCTTCAACCATTTTTCCTTTAGAAAAATATCCTTGTTCGATTACTGATTTATCAGGACTAATCTTTCCTGAAAAACATGAGGATTTAAAAAATTTAAAATTTGTGTACGTTTTCAAAAGAGAGCAAATAGAGAAAAAACTGCTATGGCAGCAGTTGAGATTTTGAGATTTTGAGGTGCAATTATAAAAAAGGAACATATGATTTTAAATTATTATAATTGCTGATAAGGTAAGACATTAAACTCCTAATATTGTTAATGTTTTTTTGTTTAATTGATTAAAATTAATAAATCAATTTTAAATTAATACATTTTTTTTAAATCTATTGAACAATTTAATTTATTATAAACATTAAAATATTTAATTGATCATCTCATATTTTTAATCAAAAAAAATATTGACTAATATGTTTACATATTTTTACGTCTTCGAAAAAGGCTATCAAGATGATTTTTGAATCTTTATTCAATTGGTGTTTATCAAAGTGGCAGAAATAAAATCTTATGGTTTACTTTTTATCGCATTTCTCCTAGTATTATTGCATGTTTAAATTGTTAAACAAATAACCGTAAAATCGTGAATTTGTTTTTCTTTAATTCTTTAAAGAGAAGTGGATTTCGATACTTAAGTAAGTTGGAGAGAACATGTCTTCTGTTAAAAAGAAGCGCAAATACAAAATTGCGAAACATAAGCGTAAAAAGCGAAGCCGTCGTGATCGGCACAAAGGTAGATAGATTTATCTATCATTATAACTTGCGAATTCCTCCATTCGAAAGGAATTCGCAAATTTTCTCAAGGTCTATCTCTTTCTTTCTTCTGTATAATATCTTAAATCTTAGAGTTGTTTAGGTTGAACATGTGGAATTTTCCTATTGTCTATGATGTGCTTGTCATTGGTGGTGGTCATGCTGGCTGCGAAGCTGCTTTAGCTTCAGCACGAATGGGATTACGAACCCTTTTGTTAACCATGAATTTAGATACAATTGCAAAAATGAGTTGTAATCCAGCTATTGGCGGGATTGCAAAAGGGCACATGGTCAGAGAAATCGATGCCCTAGGTGGTGAAATGGGAAAAGTCACCGACATTACAGGAATTCAATATCGGATGCTAAATTCAGCAAAAGGACCTGCTGTATGGGCACCACGTGCACAAGCAGATAAGTTTGCTTATCAAAATGAGATGAAACACCGTCTTGAAAAAACACCAAACCTAGAAATCAAACAAGGAACGAGCGAAGACTTCATTGTTGAAAATTGACGCATAACGGGTGTAATAACTAAAGAAGGAATTATTTACCATTCTCAAACGGTTATTCTTTCATCTGGAACGTTTCTTAGAGGCCTATTACATATTGGAGAAACAAATTATTCGGGGGGTAGAGCTGGTGATCAACCTTCTGTTGGAATGTCAGCTAGCCTTGAAAAATATGGAATTATACTTGGACGATTGAAAACAGGAACTCCGCCTCGTGTCAATGCCCGTTCAATTGACTATTCGCTTACAGAAGAACAGTCAGGTGATGAAAACGTTAAATTTTCATTTGATGATGAAGGAATACCACGACTTCCACAAATCAGTTGTCACATTACCTACACCACTGAAGAAACCAAAAAAATTATTTTAGAAAATATTCATCGCTCTCCGATGTATTCAGGGAAAATTACTGGAGTAGGTCCTCGTTATTGTCCTTCCATTGAAGATAAAATGGTTCGTTTTTCAGATAAAGAAAGACACCAAATTTTTCTAGAACCAGAGGGTTTAAATACTCAAGAAGTCTATGTTAATGGTGTTTCTTCCTCTTTGCCTTTCGATGTTCAATTAGATTTTATTCACAGTATTCCTGCTCTTCGTAATGCAGAAATCATGAGACCAGCTTATGCCATTGAATATGACTATGCTGTAAGTGGTCAAATTTATCCTTCTTTAGAATGTAAAAAAATTGAAGGATTATTTTTAGCAGGTCAGATTAATGGAACCTCTGGATATGAGGAAGCAGCCGCACAAGGATTAATGGCAGGCATAAACGCCGCTTACAAAGTCATGGGAAAGCCCCCGCTTATCCTTCAAAGATCTGAGGCATATATTGGAGTCATGATCGATGACTTAGTCACAAAAGGATTGGATGAACCTTATCGCATGTTTACAAGTCGAGCTGAGCATCGTTTAGTTTTACGACAAGATAATGCTGACTTAAGATTACGTCATTATGGTTATGAGGCGGGTCTTATTGATCAAACCAAATTCAATCGTCTATGTGAAAAAAAGAAAATTATTGAACAAGAATGTCAACGTTTTAGTCAAATTTATAAGCATGTAGATGGGCATGGATTTACCCTCAATCAATTATTATGCCGTCCAGAAAATAATTATGAATTATTAAGAGAAAAATACCCCGAAGATGTTCATGAATATGACCATGATATTCATTTTCAAATTGAGCTTAATTTAAAGTTTGCTGGATATATAGACCGACAGACTAAAGAAATCAATAAAATGTCACATATTGAAAATATTGCTATTCCTTCTGAGTTTAATTTTGAAATGGTTAAAGGGCTTCGCACTGAAGCGCAACAAAAACTTACAAAATGGGCGCCTTCTACCTTAGGACAAGCACAGCGAATTTCTGGTGTTTCCCCTGCTGATATTTCCATTTTAATGATTGCGTTAAAAAGAAACCAAGCTGTTTAATTTAACTTGAATCGCTCTGACGAGCTCTATGTTTTTTTTATTCGATTCCCACAGTTCCTTC
>JAUXSJ010000288.1 GCA_030679615.1 Parachlamydiaceae bacterium
TTAAATTAATTTATAAATTTCTTAATAATAAAAAGATTGATTAATCTTAAAAGTACAATCTCTTTCCATAAAAGGATAGACCGATAATGGCTTAATTTTTTCTAATGGATGAATTACTTTCATTAAATCTTGAAGGTTAAATTCTCCAAATAAAATTCGTTGAGGAACATCTAAACGTCTTTGAATGGCAGGATGGATTTCACCAAAGGATCCAATTTCTAATGAATCAATAAAAATAGAGGCTTGTCGACCTGTATGCAATGTTTTAATACCCACATTTTTGAATTCAATTTTTTTGATACCTAATTCATTTAAAAGATTTTCAATCATTCCTTTTAAATCAAAAAAATCGAATTCATGTATTTCCTTTCCCCAATCATGGCAACTTGAATTTCCTGTTAAAACAATACCTGCTACATGTTGTTCAACAAATTCTTCTCCATCACGAAAATGAATTTTACCAATTTCGAATCCTGCCACATCATGAATTTGATGATCATGATTATATTTAATCACTTGCAATAAGCCTGGAAGCAGCGAAGTTCTTAGAATGGATTGTTCAATTGAAGTTGGATTCAATACTTTTATCATCATATTTTCTGGAATGGATTGATCTTGGATCACATTTAAAATTGATGGACCCACCAAATCGCATGTGAGTAACTCTTGCAATCCTTCTGCAATCAATCGAGAACGAATTTGCCTTTCAAAAAGAAAGATTGGAGCTGGTAAAAGGGTAGACGATTGAAATCTTCCTCCCTTTCGAGGAATATTGTCATACCCATATAAACGTGCCACTTCTTCGATTAAATCAATTTCAATAGAGATATCATTTCGATAAGTAGGTACATGAATCAAAAAGGAATCTGTGCCATCCCATTCATAAGGAAAATGAAGATTTGTAAAAATCGTTTCTACTTCACCGCGACTTAAATGAAGTCCTAAAATTTGATTAACTCTTGATAAACGGCAAACGATTAATTTTTCAGGAAATTCTTGATTTTTAACATCAATAATCCCTTTTAATATCTCTCCTCCAGCTACTTTTTGAATTAATTGAGCAGCTCGATCTAAAGCAATAATAAGAGCATTTGGGTCGGTTCCTCTTTCAAACTTTTTAGAAGCATCTGTTGAAAAACCAAGTTGTTTACTTGTCTTTCTAATACTCATGGGATTAAAATATGCAGCTTCCAATACAATGTGATGAGTATTTTCATTGACTTCACTATTTAAACCACCCATCACACCAGCTATGGCCAATGGTTTTTCTGAATCGCAGATAAGCAACGTAGACTCTTTTAATTGATGATTTTTAGCATCTAATGTTTGTATGAATTCATCAGCATGAGCTTTTCTTACAATAATTTGCTGATTTTGAATGAGATGGTAGTCAAAAGCATGCATCGGATGCCCCAACTCTAACAAAGCATAGTTTGTAACATCAACAACATTATTAATACTCCGAACCCCAACAGCTTCTAAACGCGATTTTAACCAAGATGGAGATGGACCCACTTTAACATTTTTAATCATGCGGCAAGCATACCTAGGACAAAGATCAATATCTTTAATAGTTACTTTTAAAAAATCATCGATTAATTCCCCTCCTTCTTGAATTTGAATTTGAGGTAATCGTAGGGATTCATTTAGAATGGCAGCTAATTCTCGAGCCACTCCCATCATGCTTCCACAATGGTTCAAATTAGGGGTCAAAGAAATTTCAAAGACAGTATCTTTAGTTTGAGATTCTTCTGTCTTCCCATCAGAATTTTGATTCATGACTTCAAAAAAATCATCAACTTCTAATCCTGACATTGTCAATTTTTGAGCTATTTCTTCATTTGATAAAGTCAATGGAATAAATTCTTTAATCCAAGATAAAAGAACACGCATAAGTCACCGGTAAGTTAATTGCTTTAAAAAACATTCAGCATTCGTAAGCGAACAGTTTTTAAATCATTTGTTTTGAAAGTCCCCATGTATATCATAATTCCCTCTATTACGAAAGAGAGAAATCTAAAAGTGTTGACTAAGCCAATGAATCATTTGTTTCTTATTCATTATTAATAAAATTTAATTACTTTTTTTAATTGATTTTTAAATTAAAAACATATTATATTAGTTTATTAATTTTACTAATTAAAAAAATAAATAATAAAATGATTGATATACTTGAAGATAAAACATTAGATAATATTTATTTATATCTTGATTCAAATACTAGAATCCAATTTTCAAAAACATCAAAAAGGTATTTTCAGTTACATCATAAAAATCAAAAATTGATTTTCGCAGCAAAATTTATAAAAAAATATTGCATCATCAATACAAACATTAACGAAAGTCTTCCTTTTTGGATTTCATTAAAAGATTGTCAAGTATTTTTGTTCGGCGAAGTACACACTAATGATTTACATCGAAAAATTTTTTCAGTTCTGGTGAATCAACTTTGGGAAAAAAATCATTCTTATCTTCTTTTTGAAGGCATTGGTGAAGAACAATCAATATACATCCAACCTGAAATTAAAAAGCACTCTTCTTGCTGGGATACACATCCTGTTAAGCAAACTATTTTTAAAGAGTTGCACACCAATTTTTTTGAAATATTGCAGCAAGCATATTCGATTTTTTCATTAAAACATTTAAGTGAAACATTTAGTGAAGATGTTGAAAATATTCTTGATATTTTTAAAATTGGTTCGCATGATACTCATTTAAATCAAATCATAGATAATTTAAATGGAATAAAATTCATTAGAAATTTAGTAAAATTTAATAAATACGATCTACATACAACTAAAGTATTCGCTGCTTTTTTAGAAAAGGCTCGCCTTAGTGTGATCTTATTATTGTGTGACAAATTAGATTTATTTTTTCTCAAACAAATTAAAACTCTTTCAAATAAAATAGTAAAAGCCGATTCGTTACGAATGAATGCAATGATAGAGAATATACATAAAAAATTAAACAAATTGATTTTTATTAATGCAGGCCAAAACCATGTAAAGATTGAGTCAAATCCTATTCTTTCACAGGGTTTAATTCAAAATAAATACATGAGTCTAATTCCTTACAATAAAATCAATGTTACCCCATTCGATTTAAAAGAAATTGATGAAAAAATTTACATTACAAAGTTAAAAGAATATCGACCAATTGTTTTAAATAATGAAAATGATTTCATAAAAGAATTTTTAAAAAACAATCATAAAATTCAAAATACTGAAAGTCTTTACATTTGGTTGGAATCTATGAAAAAGATTCTTCCTTCCTTTCAAAGTAAAATTCTTCACAATTTCTCGAATTTAGAAATTGTTATTAAAAACCAAGAATTTTCTGAATTAAATGAAGCGAATATCTGTAGTGTCGATAAATGGATGAGTTACATCATAGATTAGTGCATTATTCATTTCCCTTTTCTCAATAAACTCATGTATTTTAAATTTTCGTTCCGATAAACTTTACACATAAAATTAAACTTTATTCATTAATCAAGGAGTAGGCAATGGCATTAGAACAAACACTTTCAATAATTAAACCTGATGCAGTAGGAAATAACTATATTGGAGAAATCGTAACAGTTTTCGAAAAAGCCAATTTAAAACCTATTGCAATGAAAATGAAACATTTATCTCAAAAAGATGCTGAAGGCTTCTATGCTGTGCATAAAGAAAGACCATTTTTTAGAGATTTAGTCGATTTCATGACGACAGGACCTGTGTTAATTATGGTCCTAGAAGGTGAAAATGCAGTATTAAAAAACAGAGATTTAATGGGTGCAACTGACCCGAAAAAAGCAGATGAAGGAACAATTAGAAAACGATTTGCAGATTCTATTGAAGCCAACGCTGTTCATGGATCAGATAGTTTAGAAAATGCTGGAATTGAAATTAATTATTTTTTTAAGCCAGAAGAAATTTTTTCTCGCACAAAATAGATTTTAATCGGTTAGTTTGACTAAATACGCCGTTTAATTTTGTATCCTAAACTTAAGTCTGGGCTTGTTTTTGCAGGCTTTAGCCCGTGGTATTAAGTTAAAAAAATGTTAATATTAATTTAGGCGTCAACATAAAATGCCGTCCCGTTGGGGCATGAAGGATTTTAGCTTAAAATGTAGCCTAGACTTTAGTCTGAGCTACATTTTAAGCTAAAATCCTTCAGTCCCAACGGGACGGCATTTTATAGCCCAGGTCGAAGCGAAGCGGAGGTCTGGGAAGTCGTCAAGTAGCCATCGAGTCCTGAAAGGACGGTATTGTATGTTGACGCCTCAATTAATATTAACATTTTTTTAACTTAATACCCTTGGGCTTTAGCCTACAAATCCATTGCGTCGTTAAGGTAAACTCAATGTGTTTTCACAACACAATTTTCAAATAAAAAAAATCATGCTTCTTTTTATCGATAATTTTGATTCATTTACCTATAACCTTGTACAATGCTTTTATCAACTTAACGCAGAGGTAAAGGTTGTACGTGAAGGGTCACTTTCAGTAGATGAATGTCTTTCACTTTTTCCAAAATACATTGTCATTGGCCCGGGTCCAGGAACACCTTCACAAGCCATATTATCTAAAGAATTACTTTCAATGTATGCAGGTAAAATACCTATCTTAGGGGTATGTTTAGGTCATCAGGCTATTATTGAATACTACGGTGGAAACATCATTCGTGCAGAAAAACCAATGCATGGTAAAATCAGTCGAATCAAACATGATGACCAAGGAATATTCAACAATATTCCTCAAAATTTTCAAGCTACGCGTTACCATTCTTTAATTGCAGAAGAATCGACTCTACCTTCATGCTTAAATGTAACAGCTCGATCGGAACATGGTGAAATCATGGGAATTCGGCATAAACAGTTCCAGATTGAAGGAGTTCAATTTCATCCGGAGTCAATTTTGACAGAATTTGGTATGCGGTTATTAGAAAATTTTTATAAATTAAATGATATTATTAAAAAATAATTTTAATTAAAATCAATACAAAACTTAACTTACTTTAATTACCTTATAAAATATTCTATAATATATCTTTATTAAGAAATTTATAACAAAAGAAATAAAATGGATTTGATAAATAAACTAGCTAATTGTGGAATAGTTTGTGGAGGACTAGGAATGATTGCCGGTTCGTTCGCCGCAAATGTTGGTGCACCTATAGCTACTTCGATATGGTTAGCAGCAAGACTTGCTCTTCCAGAATTAGGATATACTAGTGTTCGTGGAATACCATTAACAAAGATAAGTAAAATTGCTCTGTTTGCTACGGTGGGTTCTTCTGGCATAGCTGTGGTATGTGGTTTAGGTGGCCTTGCTCTTGTTGCTGTGTCATCAATAATAAAAGAGTTGACATCAGACACAAATAGAAATGTAGCAGAACAAAAATAGTTATATTTGACTTCACTAACCTAACCTACAGAATTAAAGTTTGTTAGATTTCTTTTAGGAAGCTAAGATTAAATTAAAAATGCAATTAGTAATTTTTTTAAACACAAAGGTCAAAATAAAGGTCACAAAGACACAAAGAGAAGTTTTTAAATAAAGAATCACTACTAATAATTTATTCTACGTTTAAATTCGGTTCTTTGTATCTTTGTGTCTTTGTGACCTTTGTTTTGACTTGTGTGTTTAAAAAAATTACACAAATTATTGAGTGACTGAACGTTTACTTAAAATTAGGCAGAGACCGCCTAATCACCTTCACATTATCTTCCCATCGACTGCCCGGCAATCCATCCCGTTGTCCATGCATTTTGGAAATTAAATCCACCTGTAATACCATCTATATTCAATACTTCTCCCCCAAAGAATAAACCTGGCACCACTCGACTTTCCATCGTTTTAAAATTCACTTCATTTAAAGGGACACCACCACAAGTCACAAATTCTTGCTTGTAGGTTGTTTTTCCCTTCATTTTAAAAGATGTTGATCGAAGTTGTTCAATCAATTTTTGCAGGTGCAAATTAGATAAATTGGACCATCTCTCTTCTTCTTTTATACCACTCACACTTACCATTTTTTTCCATAATTGCTTTGGTAAGTCAACGGGAGATTCAGTTCCAACATATTTTACAGCCCATTTTTTTTTCGTGTTTAACAAAAGTTCTTTCAATGATGCTTCATTTAAATGAGGAACCCAATTCACTTTAACTTCAGTTTGATATTCACATTGATGTAATTCACGTGCCGCCCAAGCTGATAATTTCAAAACTACGGGACCACTTAATCCCCAATGTGTAAATAAAACCGGTCCCATTTGCTTCACATTAAATTGGGGTAATGACACTTCAGCTACTTCAACAGATACACCAGATAACTCAAGAAATGGCGAATCAGGGAGATTAAATGTAAATAATGAAGGGACAAGAGGAATCGTTGAATGACCTAGTTTTTCTAAAATGGAATAGATTTTAGGATGACTTCCAGTAGCTATTAAAAGACGATCGCATTCAATCGAATGTCCATTTGATAAGGTTAAGCTAAATCCTGATGGCATACAGTCGATAGATTCAATTCCATGTTCCAAACAAATTTCAATATTTTTTTGTTTTGCTTCATTTAATAAGCAATTAATAATCGATTCGGATTGATCTGAAACCGGAAACATACGTCCATCTTCTTCAGTTTTAAGTAGCACTCCCCTACTTTCAAACCACTGGACAGTATCTCGTGGTTGAAATCGTGAAAAAGGACCCATTAATTCACGGAATCCTCGTGGATAATTTTTCACAAGCATTGAGGGTTCAAAACAAGCATGAGTGACATTACAACGTCCCCCGCCAGAGATCTTCACTTTAGATAATAGCTGTCGATTTTTTTCTAAAATTTTAACCGAATGATCGGGAAAATGTTGTGCACATGAAATTGCGCCAAAAAATCCAGCTGCACCTCCACCAATCACAAGATGTCGTAAGGTGGTCATGCATTACCTTCATAATTTTGTAATTCCATTCCTACTTTTTCCCATTCACTTAAAGCATCATGATGTTGTTTTTCTAAATGACTTTTTTGTTCATGAAACTCTCTTTGATCATCAAGAGTATGTTTTTGATAAAAATCTTCTTTCAATAGAAAAGAATCAATATGAGCTATTTTAACCTCTAATTCGTTACACTCTTTTTCCAATTCAGCCAGTCTTTTCTTTGCTTGAGAAATTTGACTTTTAAGCAATTTACGATCTATATGTTGAGAAGCATTTTGTTTAGATTCTGATTGTTCATTTGAATATCTCTGACTTAAGACACGCTGAGCGGATAGATAATCTTTTTCTTTCTTTTCCAAATATTCGGAATAAGTCCCTTGAAAATCATTCACTCCTTCATTTGTAACTTCAAAAATACGATTAGCTATTTCAGACACAAAATATCGATTATGGCTGACTAGAAGTATTGTTCCTTCATATGCTTTTAAAGCTTTAATAAGTTCTTCAATCGCTTCAATATCCAAGTGGTTAGTCGGTTCATCGAAAATTAAAACATTAGGTTTTAACAACATCATTTTTGCTAATAGTAACCTTGCTAACTCTCCTCCACTTAAAATGGATAATGGTTGTTTTACAGTATCGCCAGAAAATAACACCCTTCCGAGCACATTTCTCAGTTCTTGATCAGTGGCTTTTGAATCAAACTGGCCAAGCCAATCGAGTAAGGAATGATTAGCTTCCATTTCACGAATATGATTTTGAGGAAAATAAGCAACTTGAGCGGCAAATCCCCATTCAAAACTTCCCTGATCCAAAACTTCATTATTCGTCAAAATTTCGAGTAGCGTTGATTTACCAATTCCATTTGGTCCAATAATGGCAATACGTTCACCTCGCTCTATCGTAAATGAAACTTTATTTAAAACATTTTTTTCTCCAAATGATTTGCAAATTTCTTTAGCTTCAATGACTTTTATTCCTGAATTTCGAGTAGGAACAAAATTTAATTTTGGATAAATACGAGAACTTGGAGCCATCTGAATCGACTCCATTTCTTCTTCAATGTTTTCAACAAGTTTTGCTTTAGATTGAGCTTGTTTTGCTTTTGTAGCTTTACTACCAAAACGATCGATAAATTCCTGTAAATCTGCTTTCTTTTTGTCTTGTTTTTTTAAAGTAAGCTCAACTTGGTCTTTATTTGCTTCTTTTTGTATTTCATAAGCATCGTAATTCCCTTTGTATATTTTAATTGTCCCATAATCAACATCGGCAATGTGTGTACAAATTCCATTTAAGAATTCACGATCATGCGAAGTTACAATGATGGTTCCAGGGAAATTTTTAAGGTAAATTTCTAACCATTTAATCGAATCTAGATCCAAATGGTTCGTAGGCTCATCCAAAACAAGAATATCCGGTTTTCCAAAAAGAACTTGAGCCAATAAGACTCTGAGCTTATATCCCCCAGATAATAATTCTAAAGGATGACGATGTCGATTTGCACGAATCCCTAATCCTTCCAACAATTCAGCTGCTTCGCTTTCGGCTTGATATCCCCCAGTTTTTTCAATGATATTTTCAAGCCTGACTAATTCTTCACATTCGAAATCACCAAATTCTTCGGACAAAAGTAATTTATTTTTATCTTCAAGCGCCTTCCATAATTCTTGTCTTCCCATTAAAACAACATCAAGAAGGGTATATTTTTCATAGAGATAGTGATCTTGACTTAATGAGCCTAATTTCAATTGCTTAGGTACAATTACACTTCCTGTTTCCGGAATGGTTTCCCCTGTCATAATTTTGATTAAAGTCGATTTCCCGCAACCGTTTGCACCGATTAAGCCATAATGATTCCCTGGATTAAATTGCAAAGAAACGTTTTTAAATAAAATCTTTCCGCCAAAGCGCATAGATAAATTGGATAAAAGCATGACAAGTCCCTTATATGACAGTAAATGTGAATAGTGCATATTATTATAAAATATATTAATTTTTTAAACTAGCTTTGTTTATTGTAATTTTAATTAAAAAAATTTGGCTAAAAAAGAAATTTATTTACCTGGATTTAAAATTATGTAATAAGACAATAATAGATTAGATAGGGATACAATTTAATGGAGTCAAGTCGATGAAAATTAAGCCCCTTATCATTATCCTAATAACTCTTGCGGTTGTTTTATTAATCTGGTTTTCATTAACTTCTAATGAAACAGCTTTAAGACGTCCTTTAAACACATCCAATCAACCGACGATTGGAAATCCTAATGCACCTGTTCAAGTAGTCGTCTTTGAAGAACCAAAATGTCCAGGATGCAAACAATTTACTCTTCAAATCTACCCAAAAATTAGAGAAGAATTTATCGATACTAATGTTGTAATCTATACTGTCATTCCTGTTTCATTTTTACCAAATTCTATGCAGGCAGCTGAAGCATGGCTTTGTGTCTATCATCAAAATGCAACTTCTGAGACTCCATTAGCATTCCACTACATTG
>JAUXSJ010000289.1 GCA_030679615.1 Parachlamydiaceae bacterium
TTGATTGATCCAGGGCTCTCAATAACATCCAAGCGATAGCGTTGACCGAGATAGTAATGACTTTCTCCGCTAACCATCTCTCGCGGTGATTGCCTAAGCTGGTTAGTAAATTTCGCCTGTTGCTGCTTGATCCACCCCATTTTCCCAATCACGACATACCGGATCGCCTCATCATTTACCGCTAAAGGAGCCGCTACACGCACTTTTCCATCAGGCGGATAAACCCCAAGGTGCAAATTCTTTATCTCTTTGCGCACAATATCGACGGTGAGACCATTCACATCAATCTGGTGCATCTTTAATACTCCGGTTGATTTTGAACGATATCAAGAATTTTAGATGTTAATGCATCATGAGGATCTATCGATTCACCCATATAGGTGCCAGATTCTTCGCATACCATAAAGCCTTGCCGCTTATTCAGAGCAGCCTTGATAGCTTTCTGGACTTTGATTCTCTTGATGCGGTTATTGCGCCAATCATCTTGTCGATTTTTGATTACCGCTTCATGAACAGCCAAGGCGATTTCTTCTTTTTCATCCAAGTTATCGTATAGAGCTCGTTTGCCAGCTGTATTTACTGAGGATGGATAATTTGAGTTGCTTGCGGGATTCTTTACCTTTTTGGTTAATTCAATAACCTTAGCCAAATAGCTTTCATAATCGATTGCTTGCTGCCGACGCTGCTCTATGAGCGCGCTTAGCAGTTCAGACATTTTTTCATAATATTTGGGATTGATTGGATGTTCGTCGATGATCAATTTTCTAACGTTGTTCTCGATCGTTTCAGCCACCGCCTCTTTCTTTTGCATACTCTTAGGGAGGGATTGTATGACATTGGGACCGCGCTCAACAATCAGTTGGATCAAGGATAAATCATCAAAAGCTGAGATTTTTTCACTCTCTTCTGCCCGAATGTAAGTGTCGATGAGATGGCGCATAGTAGGTTCATACATCTTAAGATCGATATAATCGCCGCTAGCCAGTTTTACTTCAGTGCGAACTTTCTCATAGTGATCGACTTCACTCTTGAGTAAATTAATCTCTGTCAAACTATAGCCGGCCTCCTCTAGTTCATTTGCCATATTTGCAAAGGCACGGATGAATGCAGCGGTCAGTTTGTATAGAGCAAGGCGCTTCGGTTCGTTTTCCTTAAGCTGTACGGAATTTCCTGACTCCTTGGCGCAAAAGTAATGTAAATAAGCGGTCGTATCTTTTGGCGGTTCTACTGACTCACAAAGGCTCTTAATAGATTCTCTTGCCTGTTCCAAATGTTCTTTAGCTGTGCTTAATCTATCCTGTAATAGTCCCGCCACATCAGCTTTGTCATAACCTGCCAATGCCTCTGCGGTATAGTCAGTCACAGATTTTTCTAAGTGTTTGAAGAGGTCTTTGTAGTCGATGATGTAGCCATACTCCTTATCATCCCCATCCAAGCGGTTAACCCGACAAATAGCCTGGAAGAGGCCATGATCATGCATTTGCTTATCGATATAGAGATATGTCGCTGAAGGAGCATCAAAACCTGTTAAAAGTTTATCTACAACGATTAAGAGTTTCATTTGACCCGGCTCTTCAACAAACTTCTTCTTTACCGCTTTTTCAAAAGCATCGGGATCTTGACCGGCCAGCATTTTGTTATAGATCTCATACTGACGCAGTTTTTCGGTCATTCCTTCGCCCGATTCTTCCCCCTTAATGTCTGCTGGAGAAGGTTTATAAGAAGTGACAATAGCACACTTGCCAGCCAAATCAGTTTTGTCAAAGAGTTCATAAAACTTACAGGCTGAAAAAATACTGTCGCAAACAAGCATGGCATTGCCACGTCCGCTCATTAAACGATCTCGTGTTTCCATATCCAAAAGTATATCGGCAACGATCTTCTCAAGCCTGGACTGACTAGAAAGTACTTTTCGAAGTGTCCCCCATCGTTTTTTAAGTTGTGCCTTGGCAAGATCCGTTAGATTTTTTGTTTTCGAGGTGAACCAAAGATCAATTTTCTCTTGCGAAGTGATCTTTTGGTCGATGTCTCGTGCTTCATAACGCAAATCTAAAACAACACCATCTTCTACAGCTTCGTTAAATTTGTAGGTATGAATGTAAGGTCCGAAAATTTCGATACTTCGTTGCTTATCCGCCTTGAGTAACGGCGTTCCTGTAAAACCAAGAAAGAGGGCGTTTGGCAAAAACGCTTTCATAGCCTTATTCAAGTCGCCTGATTGAGTACGGTGGCATTCATCAACAAACACAAAAAGGTTGCCTTTTGCTAGAAAGTTTGATGGGATAGCCTTCTTCAGTTCCTCAATGAATTTCTTAATATCAGTTCCATTTTCCTCTTCGTCCTTACCGCCGAATTTGTGAATAAGCGAGCAAATGAGCCAAGGAGTTGTCTGATTTAAAGTTGAAAGTAAATCGATACCACTCTTGGTTCGATAGATCGTTTTTTCATTAACCCCTATAAAGGTCTTTTCGATTTGCTCATCTAATTCTTTGCGGTCAGTGATAATGAGAACCCTAGCATCTGTTATATTTTCACGAATCCATTTGGCTAACCAAACCATCGTCAAACTCTTTCCAGAACCCTGTGTATGCCAGATGATGCCGCCTTCACGCCTCTTTAAATATTCCTGAGCTGCGCGGACTCCAAAATATTGGTTAGGGCGGCATAATTTTTTTATGCCGGCATCAAAAACTATGTAGTCGTGAATAAGCTCTAAAAATCTGGTTTTATTGCATATTTGAGAAATGTGGCGATCAAGCGTGTTCGTGATGATACTTTCTTCTTTCCATGTCAGGTAATATTTTTCCGGGGTTTCAATTGTCCCATAACGAAGCCCCTCAGTATCATTGCCCGCCGTAACGACTTGAATTGTTGAGAAGAAGTGCTGAA
Organism: Parachlamydiaceae bacterium; assembly: GCA_030679615.1. Classification (GTDB taxonomy): domain Bacteria; phylum Chlamydiota; class Chlamydiia; order Chlamydiales; family Parachlamydiaceae; genus JAUXSJ01. The sequence continues at coordinate 2,890 of JAUXSJ010000289.1, forward strand.
TAAAGATCGATTTTTGATTATCTAGATTTTGACGAATTCCTTCGGAGACAGACACGGTAGAGCGTTTAAGTTCAATGACACCTAGTGCAATACCGTTGACGTATATGACAACATCAGGGCGTTTCGTATGGGATTTTGGATCGATCCCCTTCACGGTGACCTCTTCGGCTATTGCAAAGTCATTGTTTTCAGGATTGTTCCAGTCAATCAAATGGATCGTTTGAGTATTTTCACCTACTTCCGGACGTACATTTACTCCATAACGCAGCAATTCATAAACGTCTTTATTCCTGTCATAAGAGCTCTTACTCTTATCATCTGCTGCTTTGCTAATGAGGTGGATCGTGCGTCTTATCAAAACATCTTCGTATCCTTGCTTTTGCAGGTATTTTAGAAGAAGGTTTTCTTCAATATTTTTGTTATCTGCTCGATCGATCCAATTGCCAAGATAGCGATATCCTAGTCTATTGCAGAATAGCTTGATCACTCGTTGTTGGGTGATTTCCTCATTGTGTCCAACGTTCTTCATGTTAACCGAATCCTTCCTGTAAGTAGCTCCTGCATCATTCCTTGCTTGAGATTTCTTACTTTATTGCATTGTCCCTCGAGTGCAAGAATTTCGATCTCCATATCAGTGAGAACCTGTGCAATGGCGATTTGTTCTTCCAGACTACTTGGAGTATTGAATTCGATTCCTTCTATTGTGGAGGCATTTAAACTAGGAACCCCTGATGCTTCGCAGTAAATTCGCCAATTAATCATATTAAATTTGTAAAAAATGAATTTTGGAAATGCGGAGTTTGAAATTTCAGTGAAGAAAAGTGTATCAATTGTCCAAAATGGATTGTCAGTATACTGAGGCGAATCAATAGTTCCTTTTCTGCCTATGAGAACAGATGGTTTGTCATAAAGATAATCGTTTGTCCGACCAATTTCTCCGCCCGAAGCTAAGATTGGATATTTCCCATTAATTACTTCGACTTCTTTTTGACTTTTACCATGCCTCACCTTAAGAACATCTCCAAATCGTTTCAATTTCCATTCTCCGCTAAATCCAGGAAGGCGTTGTTTGCCGGTAAGCAACTGTTGCATTGCTGCCAACTTAATATTACGCTTCTTTGCAATGAGTTGATCGAGGTTGTTGACTAGCGAGTCGATATCGCTAAGTACATCAGCAATTGCTTGTTGTTCCAAATAGGAATGCTTTACTTGGATTCGATAGTTTTCTATGGCCTTCATAGGAACGCGTTTCTGACCTGCTGAACCTATCATTTTACGTTCAAGTTCCATGCGAAAAGTTAAAAGTCGAGTATGATAGTAGACATACCGCGGGACGACTTGCGGTTTTGCTCGCAAAACATGAAATTCGGTACTTCCAAATCCAACCATGGTTTTTAGCTTATCAAGGCATGCCCCTTTACCGTTTTCAAAGCATGGGGTAATTTTAGCGATGAGTATATCAGAGCGCTCAAATGCTGTAAGACCAGCCTTTACTTCGCTTGCGCGAATTGAATGTTGCCTTAGTATATCCCCATGTTCTGAGATATCATTCATGCCAAGAAAAGTTACAAAGTCTTTTGGAGAAAGAGTCTTTTTTGGTGGACGAGAAATAAATAAATCACCGAAGAAACACTCCTCGGAATTAACAGATAAACCGCTTAACCTACAACCAACTGCTGTCTTGACATTCTTGATTTGGATTTTGGCATTTTCTGTTTTTTTGTCTTCAGTGATCATTATCTTCCTAAATCATTGAATATTAATAAACTCGATAACCTATACAGGAAAATGCAGTCTTTTATGCATGACAAGAAAGATATACACAAGAAAGGAGTAAAACGTGTGCATGAGACATAAAACATGCACAAGAAATAACGATTTCGTGTGCATAATGGATTTAAATATTCACCTTTTAGGCTCAAAAAAGCTGTCATATTTCCCTATCTCCTTGAGAAGCTCGACTGGCATTAGCTAAAAGATCAAATAGAGCCGAATTGAGATAAAAATTTTCTTTACCAAGCTTATGCTTCGTGAGCAAACCGATCCGAACCAATTCCTCTAGATATTTAACCGCTGTATTGCGATGGATTTGCAGTTCTTGCATGACGAAATCGATTTTAGTGTAGGGGTGTCTAAAAAGATTATTTAATAGATCCTGGCTATAAATCTTGGGCAGTTCACTTCGAAGCTTATGTTTTTGATGTAGCATTAAGTCTCTCATTCCGAGGATAAGACCTACTGTTTGCCGAGAAGTTAACTCTACCCCTTCTAACATATATAAGATCCAAGTTTCCCAAGAATCGGTATCGCGTACCGCTTGAAGTAATCGGTAATATTCATTCTTATTTTGATTAATGTAGCGTGAAAGATAGAGAACGGGAGTATCTAGCAGTCCTTGCTTGACCAAATAGAGAATATTGATGATACGACCTGTTCTGCCATTGCCATCATAGAATGGGTGAATGCTTTCAAATTGGTGGTGTATAATCGCCATTTTGATGAGGGGGTCAGCATCGCTAAGATTATCGTCGTTAATGAATTGTTCTAAATTATTCATTAAGGTGCGAATTTGGCTTTCATCTTGAGGTGGAGTATAGACGACTTCACCTGTCTGGTCATTTTTTAGCATTGTTCCGGGAATCTTGCGAAAGCCCGCACCGTTCTCTACTAGAGCCTGTTGAATCTCTAGGATGTGATTATTAACGAGAAGTCCAGTTTTTTTAACCTGCTGATATCCATTTTGAAGAGCTGCCGCATAACTATACACTTCCTTGGCTGCAAAATTCGCAAATTGTTTCGCTTTGGCGTCGCTCTTATACAACTCATCATGTGTTGTGATGATGTTTTCAATAGCCGAGCTATCTTTTGCTTCTTGTAAGGATAAGGTACTAATCAAAATGCTTTGATTTGGGATCACTCCGGTCACACCCTTCAATTCTGCAAGCGCCTGATGCGCTCTCATTAGCTTTTTTAGAATGGGCTTTGTTTCTAATTCAATATTCAGCGGTAGACTTGGAATTGAATAGCTCATGAAACAACTCCTTGGCATTTGGATGCCACAGCTTCCCAATCAAATCCCATCCTTCTCAAATGGTTTTCGACCTTAAGCTTGTAGCTTTCTACCTCTTGTTCAATTGTAGGTAGGGGTGTTGCATAACGCTCGGCTAGCTCATTAATTCTGCCGGATAAGAAATGCGAGACACGATTCATTTCAGTCTGAACATCATTGGACAATGCTGTTAACCACTTATTCTCAATCACAAGGGTTTTTATTTCATCTTCGGTAAGTTTTCCGTATTGAGCGGCAACTCTAATCATAAGTTCATCTTGAGCATTACTTAATTTCTTCTTTGCAACGCTCTCTTTTTCAATTAAATCAAGATAGTTAGAGAGAATGGTGCGTTCATCTTCGGCATCGGGATCTCGTTTGATCATGGCAAGTCGAGCTTTGAGGCTTACTTTTGTCACCTTATCTTTTTCATTCTTCGCATCTATTAGAAGTCCCTCTTCCCCTCCATGCTCTTCATCCAGCTCTTCCATTTGCTGGACGATGGCATTACAATCGATTTCGAGTTGCTCAATTTGTCTTTGCTCTTTAGAGAAATAGCTAGCAATGACCAGAGGGGGGGGAATAAAATCTGCCTTGTATTTTTGCTTACCGATGACCAGGTCTGCCTTTTCCTTATTTTTCTTATCTTTGTCTTCAACAATTAGTCTAAGCTTATTGGCACCACACCATCCATCGGCTACAATCATGTAAACGTCGTCTTGCATCGCTTCAGCCCAGTAGGTCATGAGATGTTGATAAACATCATAGGGGTCTAATAAACTTGTCTTTTGGAAAACTTCGAGCAAACTTTCAGAAAGATTTTTGATCAAAATTTTTGGATGGTCACTACTCGCGATATTTTTCAATCGGAGGATGTTATGCTCCTTCCATTGGAGGAATAAAGCAGTAACACTCTTGCTAAAATTAACAAATTCCTCATGCCCAAAAATTGTTGAGTTAATATCTTCGAGTGAAATTTTGAGCTGATTGTAGCTAGGTCGGTTGGCAGGTGAGAAAAGAACTTCTCGCAAACTTGGAAATACTTTCCAGTATTGCTCTAAGCCATCAATATCGCGATCTGGAATGCCACCCTTTAGGTGCCCTTCAATGTCATGTAAATCCTCCGCTTCTGTGTTGTCAATATAACGAGGAATATTGAGGTTATAAGCATTTGCTTCGATTTCGGAAAAAGGGACAAGTCGCGAATATTTAGCAGTGTTCAGCTGATTGTTAAACGTATCTACAATTTTATGGATATCTTGATCGCGTAGGCGATTTTTGTTGCCATCTTTTACAAATCCCTTGCTTGCATCTACCATGAAAATGCCGGTGCGTGAGTCAGCATGCTCTTTGTCGAGGATGATGATACAAGCGGGAATACTGGTTCCGTAAAAGAGGTTAGCAGGCAGACCTATGATTCCTTTAACGAATCCCCGTTTAATCAATTGCTCTCGAATTACAGCTTCAGCGTTTCCACGAAATAGAACACCGTGGGGAAGAATGATCGCTCCCTTACCTGTGCTCTTTAATGACGCTAGAACATGGAGCAAAAAGGCATAGTCACCGTTTTTATTCGGTGGGATACCGTAGTTAAAACGATTGTAGGTATCATTGTAAGGATCGAAACCATGGCTCCAAGCTTTTGTAGAGAAAGGAGGATTAGAAACTACAAAATCAAACCTCTTTAATCCGCCGTTTGGCTGCTTAAAATAGGGACTTGATAGAACGTTATCTTTCCAGATTTCTGCTGAAGGGCAGTGATGTAAATACATATTCATTTTTGCAAGGGCGGCAGTTGCATTGTCGTTTTCTTGACCATATAGAGCAAGATCCAAGCCGGTATTTGATCGAGCTTCATCATGCGCCTTAAGAAGAAGAGATCCCGATCCGCAAGTAGGGTCATAAATCGTTTGATCTGCACTTTTTGCCGCATTGACTCCAATGACTTTTGCCATGATACGAGATACTTCAGCAGGAGTGTAGAATTGACCTTTACTTTTGCCGGATTCCGTTGCAAAGTGACGCATGAGGTATTCATAGGCATCACCTAAAATGTCGTCTCCATCCGCACGATTATTGCGAAAGTCTAATTCTGGCGTATTGAAAGTAGCAATGAGGTCGGAAAGGCGATCGACCATTTCCTTGCCTTTCCCCAGCTTGTCGGCATCGTTGAAATCAGCAACATCGATCACTCCTTTGAGATCATTTGCTTCAGCCAGTTTGCCGATGATTTTATTGAGCTTGTCACCAATTTCCTTGTCGCCCTTTAGTGTAACCATATCAGCAAAGCTACCACCTAACGGAACTTCAATTAGAGCGTCTTTTTGACCTGCATATCTGTCAGAGACATATTTGACAAAAAGCAAAACCAAAACATAGTCTTTATATTGGGATGCGTCCATTCCACCACGCAATTGATCGCAACTTTTCCATAGTGAGCTATAGAGTTCAGATTTTTTAATTGCCATGAGCCGCTCCTATGGGATCTTTAAGTTTTTCACATTTCTTACATAAGATGTCGATTTGCCGTCTTGCCAACTTTGACGGTTTTGTTTGTCCATTTTCCCATCGATTTACACTGGTAAAACTTACTCCCAACTTTTGAGCTAGTTCTTCTTGACTAAGTCCGAGCTGTTGGCGGAGAGATTTAATGTGTTTAGATAAGTCGTCGTTACTGTTGCTATTATCGTTCATGGCAAAATACTCCAAAAGAAGGGGGATGATAATGAAGGATAAATATATAGCATTCGCTATATCAAATGCAAGAGGAGAAGTAAGTAAATTTAAGATTTGATTCTTTCAAATTCCTTTTCATAACTAAGATAGTCGGTATAATGCTCTTGACTAATTATCACACCCACTTAAAATGAAACCCTTACTATCTTAATTGGGGAGATACGACCCGTATTTAACTTTTCAAAGAGGCATATCCTTTAAGAGCATCATCTGAAAATGCAGGAACTTCGCCCTTGTGTCCCTTTTGTCCGTTCAAATCATCCTTTTTGTTTTGAAGGATGACGTCTACGTCGTATATCAAAAATTATTATACCAATAATTATAAATACCAAACCAACTGGACTTATAGCAAAAAACAAAACAAATAAAAATATTAATCCTAATAAGTCTAGAAAATAATTAAAATATAAACTGAATTTTTGGACTTGTTTAGCGAATTTATCTATAGTAGTCGGAGGATTTGTATTTTCCTGAATTTTTTGAGCTTCAGGATAAGTTTCTTTTTTATAAACAACTCTCTCGTACAAACCAGAAGTTTTAGTATCGGAAATGTGATGATAATAAGTTATCATATTTTCATTTAATACAACGCTTTCCATACTTTCATAAAAGGGATTATTCCCAACAAAATAATTTTGTTTTCTAAAAAGCAAACGTAATCTTATTCGATCCGCTGAAAATGGATGTTCTTTTAAATAAGGAATAAGTTTTTTATTGCTATTCAGGTCTTTGAGTAACTTTTCGGTTGCCAATAACACTAGTTCTCTCGCTTTCTGACAATCGACGGGATAACGATACATGCATTTAGTACGAATTTCTGAGATATTGGAAGCAAAATTTCCAGCTACCATCCATCCAATAGACTCAAAGAGTAAGTTATGCTTCTCTTTCATCTCTTTTTTAAAAGAAGTTAGAATTTGATCTAATTCATCTTCAAATATCGTTGGATTATGATTATATTTAATTGCCTTTACATTTGATATTTCGCTATTAAGCTTAATAGCATCTTCAAGAAGGTCTTCAAAATCGGTTTTAATCTCTTTTTCTTTAGCTGAATAATCACTAAATGGATCAGTTGAAGTGTACTCAAGATATCGTTTTTTTTCTTTTTTTGAATAATAAATAGAGACAGCATCGATACTACCATCATAAAAACTCTCATTATTTAAATTTACAAAACGAATACGTATTCCTATTGATTCTGGGGTTAAAGATTGTTTATTAAGATATAAAAATATTTTTGAACTTTTCTGAATTTCTTCAGTGAGTTTCATCAATATCGATAATACAAGAGCTCTAGCCTCTTCCATGGTTGCTCGATGGTAAGCATAAAATTCTATGTCGTTTCTAAAAAAATTATTAAAAAAACCTCCTTCAATCCGTTTTAAACCCAATTCACTTTCAATTTTCTTTCCAAAAGTACATTGAAATTCTTTCATATAGCTTTTATACTGCTTATCAGTAACTTCTTTGTTAACTATAATTTTTTTTTCTTCACACAAAAAAGTGCGTGAACACACTGTCGACACAATAATAATTAGAATTATTGATCGAAAGCGTTTAGTGAAAAGTTGATTTATTGGATTCATCTATTATTTTCTACCTTAATTGAAAATACGGATAATTTTCTTTGAAATTGATTAGGTATCTGAGAGGCAGCTTGATCTAAGATCTCGGTTTTTACATTACTAGGAGCTATAGTTATTAAACGTACATTGTGATCGGCCACTTCTTCTCTAATGCTTTCTTTAAGTGAATGAACTGCAAATTAGTAGCACAATAAATTGCATGCATTAGTTCAATGTTATATTCTTTATTCTCAAAAAGAGATAAAGCATTTAATACTTTTTTTTCTTGTTCATCCAAAGATAAATTCCCATTAATGATTAAATCTGAGGTTTTATCTTCAAGAGATAAGATGAAAAGAGGGTGGAATTTAAATAAATATTCTTTTAATTCTTGAATAACTTTTTGAGGGTCAAGATGCTTTTGATAGTCTCTGATTAAACGACGGGCTAAAGCAATATCTGGGGCTGTATCTAAACAGATTAGAAAATCAATGTACTTTCCTGTGGCTTGGTGGCAATAACCTAAAGGAGCATCGAATAAAATATATTTGGTTGGAATGAGCTTTTGCTTAGTAACTGGACAAATAATGGCTTCGCTTTTTTTAAGTTTTTGCAAAGTATCAACGAGATCAGGATAAATCCAATCATTATAATCCTTGCCTGAGTAAAACCACTCCACATAATCTTGTGGAGATTTAGAAATTTCATCGTAGTCATCCCAGAAAATTGTTGTTGCTTGTAGGGATTCAGAAAGTTTTTTAATTATATTATATTTTCCTGACCCTGAAATTCCACTAATCCCAATAATTAAAGGATATCTTCCTTTATTCTCTTTGGCATTACTGTTCTTTTTCTTTAATATACCTTGAGTTTGCGTTTCCTCATTGAAGAATTTAACAAAAAACGTCTTTGTTAACTTTGGATGTTTTTTATTTTCTCTAACAAATTCAACTTTAAATCCACATTTTTCATAAAACCCTGGAGCTTGAAAGGCATTCGTCACTAAATTAATGTTGTTAAATCCTCTTCCTTGAAAATGATTTTCGAGTTCTTGGAGTAATTTCTTTCCGTATCCTTTGCCACGATAAGGTGTATCAACCCAAATATCATCAACATAAATTTCAGCAAAGGCTGTAAATGCGTTCAACACTCCGAAAACAATTTCCTTGTCATCTCTTAAAACGATCGAAAATTTTTTATAATTTACATCAATACCGTGAGCTCTTTCGTAGGCAACCATATCTTTGGTCATTTTGGCTTCTTCAGCATCAGAAATTTTATCTACAAATTCAATTTTATAATTCATAAGACTCATTTCTTTTCCTTTATAAAATTAAATATATCTTAGAGTCGATGTAATCAACACAGCTAAATTATTTATCTCAGGGAGTTCTTTTATACACAGCTTAATAGCCTTTTAAGCTACATTCTGATGATATCCAAGATTAATTAATCTAAAGCACTCAATTTCATTTTTAAGAATAAAATATGTCATTATATTTGTTCATCACTTATCACTACTCTTCACAGTCATACAAAAATGATTCTATAAGTTCTTTTGAAGGAAAATATAATTTTAACTCACTTGCGCTGTGGAATAAATTTTTTATAACAAATTGCAATTGATTAATTTTTAAATGCTTTTTACTATATTCAAATCGCATAACAAATTCATCAAAATGTAAAGATTGGTTAAACACTTTCATGATATCATTATATTTTGAATCTGATTGAAATCGTTTTTGAGCAATTTTTTTTAAAAGATTTTCGGACAATGCTTCATCAAAATTAGGTAAATTTTTAATAAGTTTATATCTACTATAAGTAATTGCACGATTACTGTATTGTGAATCAATTAAATCTTCTAAAACATATTGATAGGGATTTTCACAAAAAGCTAGATCATTAAAAAGATCGATTATTTGATTATAGGAACTCGAAGGACTGTTTTCAGGGTGACCTTCTAACATTATTGATTTTAAATTATTCAAATCTACTTTTGCATAATCATTCTCTAACATCTGTTTTCCTTTTTTTAAACTTAAATGTATCTTAGAGTCGATGTAATCAACACAGCTAAATTATTTATCTCAGGAATTTCTTTTAAGCACTGCTTAATAGCCTTTTGAGCTACATTCTGATGATAACCAAGATTAATTAAAGCCAATATTGCATCTTGAATAAGCAATGTTTTTGGATCTTTTTCAAATGAAATAGACAATTCATTCATTGTTTCAGAAACAAATTGTGAAAACTTGTCTTTTAACTCAACACACAACCGCTCTGCTGTTTTTTTGCCTACACCTGGGACTTTACATAGCGTCAAAAAATCCTGATTGGATATGGCCATTTGCAGATCCTGCATGGATAAATGACCAATTAAACTTAATGCCAATTTAGGACCAATCCCTGTAATATTTAACATGATTTCAAAGATATCCCTTTCAGTATGACTTAAAAAACCATATAGGGCATGCGAAAATTCACGAACCACAAACGCAGTGTAAATAAGAGCCTGTTCGCCAATTTGTGGAAGCTCACCTAAAGCTCGACAAGGAATAAAAATTTGATAGCCAATTCCATTGACCTCAAGAATGATAGAAGCAGGCTGTGTAGAAACTAATATGCCTTTCATGTAAGAAAACATGATTTTGCCCTTTTATTTAGATTAAATGTCATTATCACCGTTTAGTTCATTAACGAATTTGTATATTTTTTATCACAAAGACACGAAGACGCAAAGACACAAAGAAAGGACATTTTTACATAAGAAAATTTTCTAACAATAGTGTCTATATGTATGATGCCCTCTCTTTGTGTCTTTGCGTCTTCGTGTCTTTGTGATAAAAAATATACAAATTCGTTAATGAACTAAACGGTGCAAAATTAAATTTCGTGCTTATCTTTTAAATGAGAGGCACAATGTGCATGACAAATGGCTAAAGCCAACGCATCGGCTGCATCCATCGGTGTTGGAAGATCTAAAAGCTTTAATAATTTTTGAACCATGCCCTGAACCTGAAACTTGCTTGCGCTTCCATTTCCAACAACTGATCTTTTCGCTTCTGTTGGACTGTATCCATAAATAGGCAATCCCCATTTTTTTGCAGCCATCATGACAATTCCTCGGGCCATCCCTAATTTTAACGCACTCTGAACATTTTTTTGAATGTATTGCGTTTCCACTACAACTTCAGTCGGTTTATAGCGTTCGATTAATTCCTCTAATGCATTAAAAATAATTAAATAACGATTAGATAATTTTTCACTCACAGGTGTCCTTATGCAGCCAAAATCAATAGGAATATATTGATTTCCTTGAATCAATATCAATCCATAACCTGTTATCTGAGTTCCTGGATCAATTCCTAATATGATTTCTTCTTTCAAACCCAATTGTTTATCTTTCATATGAAAAATTTTGCTTATAGTAATCAGAAGATTGACGCATGCCAAATAAATCTAATTTTTCTTCTTTATCATTATGATGATTATCTAATCTAATCGTTTCTTCAATAAATAAATCTTTAGGAATGTGTTTAACAGGTGGTTCTATCATTTCAGATGCCAAAGGACTATTCGAAACTAATGTTTGAGGCGTTGTTTGAATTCCTGTTCCAACAAATGCACCTAAATTCGCTAACATGCCTTTCATTTGTTCGTATTTTTCTTCAATTTTTTTTAATTTTCGAATGATCTCCTCATTGCTCTGCCACTTTTCATACATCTGAAAATATTTTTCTTCCCATTTGGCAACTTGTGCTTCGGTGACTTTTAAAGTCTCATGTAGTTGATCTTGCAATCGTTTTTCTTCTTTTTGAAAGAAATCAACCGATCCTTGTAATTGAACAAGCTGTGTTTTTTGTTGACTAATCGTTTGCATGAGATCATTTAAATTGACCTCTTGTTCTTCAATTCTCTCAGCAAGTAATGTTGCTTCTTTAACTTTCTTAGCTAAATGTTGTTGTGAAACCTTTAAACGGCTTTCACTATCTTCAAGCGTATGTCTTAATTGGTCACGTTCTGATAATACATGTTGATAGTCTTTTTCTAACGACTGAAGTTGTTGTCCCTGCTCTTGAATTAGTGCATCTTGTTCTTTTACAAGTGAATTTAAAGTCGATTGATGTTCCACTTCTCGATGCAGCTCTTCAATCTGCTTTAAAGCATACTCAATTTCATTATGTTTATTATTTAATGAATACTCTAACTGTTGTTTTTCTCTCTCGTTCGTTTCAATTTGAATTTGCAATGACTCCACACGGAATCCATGTGTTTTAATTTCCTCTTTCGACAACAATTCTAAATCATTAATTTTTTGTTTAAGTTGATCAATTAAGACATTTAATTGATGCATCTCTTGTTCCAAATTTTTATATCGATGCTCTAATCCAATTTTTTCATTTAACACATCGATGTAACGAAGCTCTATTGCTTTTGCTTCTTGAACCCCTTGGATAAAAGTGGATTTAATAGATTCAAGATCTTGTCGATAATTTGCTGAGCCTTCTTCTTTTGCTTTTTGATCATTTGATGATTCTGATTGTCGTTCTAAAAGAAACTTGTTTTCTTCTTGAGTCTTTTTTAGAATCTCTTTTAATGATGATAATTG